>NZ_JBHWHH010000165.1:0-16067 GCF_042732555.1 Nocardia sp. NPDC059764 | reverse complement strand
ATCACAGCCCGCGACGTCCGTGAGCCCGACCGCAACCCGCGCCCCGCCGAACCGCGGCTGCCGCTCCCGGAACGCCACTCCGCCGCCGACCTCGTCGTGGAAGTCGATGCGGCCGAATGGAATGCCGTCGCCACGGCCCACGACGGCACCGACAACGGCCTCATGGTCGGCGTCGCCGTCGGCCTGCTCGGCCGCAGCGGCCGCATCGAGGACGGCGCCGCGGTCCGCGTCGACATTCCGCGGTCCCTGCGCGGCCTCGACGATCCCCGCGGCAATGCCACCACCGGACTGCCCATCGCCGTGCCCTACCGCCCGGGCGAGCGCACCGACCTGCGTCAGGTCCGGACCGCCGTCAAACAGGCGGCCCGCGCCTACTCCGATCCGGCCACCACCCCCGCGCTGCAACACCTCCAGCCGGTCCAGATGATGTTGCCGAAGTTCGTCCTGGGCTTCTTCTCCCGTACGGCCAAGGCCCCGGAATGCCTGTGCACGAATCTCGGCGTGACCGGTCAGGGCGTGGCGACCATCGCGGGGGTGCGCGCCCGCTCGGTGCTCATGCGCCCGGTGGTCTGCACCGCCGACACCGATCTGTTCCGTCGCGTGGAGGTCGGCCTGAACCTGTCCTGGTCGAGCGACGGCGACACCGTCACCCTCGCGATCACGGGTGCGGATCCGGATCGTTTCCCGACCCGGGAAGCCCTTCGCGACCTGGTCGGAGACGAATTCGAGGTCTGGGGACTGCGTCCTCGCTTCTGGAACTGAACCCTACTGGTCGGTACCTGTTGACGCGGCGCCAATGTACGCGTAACCATGGATTACAGATACTTAGGTCCATTTCCGAAAGAGGCTCTGACAATGACGTCAGCACACGCGACGGACGACCCCGCGGTCGCGCTTGCCCGGCAGTACGCCGACAAGCTCATGCTGCTCTCGCAGGGGTCCGTCGACAAGAATTTCGATCCCTTCACCGATATCGATTGGGACCACCCCGATTTCGAGGTCAAGGCCGACGACAAGCGCTGGATCCTGCCCGTCTCCGGTGACATGTTCGCCCGGCATCCCTGGTATCAGGCCCAGTCCGAGGCGCGCAAGATCGCCATCGGCCTGTGGCGGCAGGCCAATATCGCCAAGGTCGGCCTGCAGTTCGAGACCCTGCTCATCGGCGGCATGGTGCAGCACACCTTCAAACTGCCCAATGGCTCGCCGGAGTTCCGGTACTGCACCCACGAGGTCATCGAGGAGTGCAACCACACCCTGATGTTCCAGGAGATGGTGAACCGCATCGGGATCGACGTGCCCGGCATGAGCACGATCCTCAAGCAGCTCACCTACCTGGTGCCGCCGCTGGCCTCGGTCTTCCCGAATCTGTTCTTCATGGCGGTACTGTCGGGCGAGGAGCCGATCGACCACATTCAGAAGGCGATCCTGCGCGCCGGCGAGGACATCCACCCGATCATGCGCGGCGTCATGGCGATTCATATCGCCGAGGAGGCCCGCCACATCTCCTTCGCACACGAGTTCCTGGAACACCATGTGCCGCAGACGAACCCGTTCGACAAGTTCGTGCTGTCGCTGGCCTTCCCGATCGTCATGTGGATCGGCGGGCGGGCGATCCTGGTGCCGCCGCGCGCCTTCTTCGAGGAGTTCGGCATCCCGCGCGAGGTCCGCAAGGAGGTGTTCTTCGGCTCGGCCGACTCGAAGGAGGCGTTCGCCGGCTTCTTCGGTGACGTGCGGTCGCTGGCCAAGAAGATCGGGCTGATGAACCCGGTGTCCAAGCGGGTCTGGAACGCCCTCGGCATCGGCGGCCCGAGCACCCGTTACCGATCGGAGCCGGATCGGCCGGGCCAGGTCCGCGCAGCCTAGCCCGACCGATGGTAGACGTTACCGCAAATAACATGTAATACTCGGTACGCCCGGACGCCGGTGTCCGGGCGCGACCAGAAGCGAGTTCCCCATGACGCGGCATGTCGACGTACTGATCATCGGCGCGGGCCTGTCCGGTATCGGCATGGCCTGCCACCTGACCAGGGAGAAGACCGGGCGCAGCTACCTGATCCTGGAGCGCCGGACCGCCATCGGCGGCACCTGGGACCTGTTCAAGTACCCCGGTATCCGATCCGACTCGGACATGTACACCTTCGGATTCGGCTTCCGGCCGTGGCACGGCACCAAGGTGCTCGCCGACGGACCGCACATCCGCCAGTACATCGAGGACACGGCCGCCGAGTACGGCGTCACCGACCACATCCGCTTCGGCCGCAAGGTCACCAAGGCGTCCTGGTCCAGCGACGAGAGCATCTGGACCGTCGAGGTGCTCGACGAGCGCACCGGCGAGACCGAGACCTACACCAGCGACTTCTTCATCGGCTGCACCGGCTACTACGACTACGACAACGGCTACCGGCCCACGTTCCCCGGCGAGGAGAGCTTCGGCGGCCAGATCGTGCACCCGCAGCACTGGCCCGAGGATCTCGACTACCAGGGCAAGAAGGTGGTCGTGATCGGCAGTGGCGCCACCGCCATCACCCTGATCCCCGCCATGAGCAAGGACGCCGCGCACGTCACCATGCTCCAGCGTTCGCCCACCTACATCGCCGCGCTGCCCGCCGACGACCCGGTCGCGGTCGGCTTCAAGCTGGCCAAGGTTCCCGCGGCCATCGCCTACAAGGCGGGTCGGGCGCGCAATATCGCACTGCAGCGGGCCAGCTACCAGCTCTCGCGCACCAACCCGAAGCTGTCGGCCAAGCTGATGCTGGCCGCGGTGCGGGCGCAGGTCGGTCCCAAGATCGACATGAAGCACTTCACCCCCAGCTACAACCCGTGGGACCAGCGCCTGTGCGTGGTGCCCAACGGCGACCTGTTCAAGGTGCTGAAGCGGGGCGAGGCGTCGATCGCCACCGGCGCCATCGAGACCTTCACCGAGAAGGGCATCCGGCTGTCCTCGGGCGAGGAGCTCGAGGCCGACATCGTGGTCAGCGCAACGGGTCTGAAGGTGCAGATGCTCGGCGGCGCGGACCTCGAGGTGGACGGCGAGACGCTCGCCACCCGGGATCTGGTGGCCTACAAGGGCGCCCTGCTGGGCAATGTGCCGAACATGATGATCGTGCTCGGCTACACCAACGCCTCCTGGACGCTGAAGGCCGATCTGGCCGCGGAGTACTTCTGCCGCCTGCTGAACCATATGCGCGACAACGGTTTCAGCGAAGTGGTCGCGGTGCCCGAGGAGGGTGACCGGTCCGAGGCGTCGCTCATGGGCGGCGCGCTGACCTCCGGCTACATCCAGCGCGGTGACGGCGTCATGCCGCGGCAGGGCACCCGGGGGCCGTGGCTGGTGATCAACAACTACTTCCGCGACCGCGCCATGCTGCGCAAGGCTCCGCTGGAGGACGGTGTGCTGCGGTTCCGCCGCGGCGACCGCAAGGCGGCTCCGGTCGCGGCCGAAACCCGTTCGGCCTGATCGGATTCCGGATCTCGAACCCGGCCGTGCAGGGTGCGGCCGGGTTCGTCATTTTCCGGGACGGGGTGGGTGGCCCTAGACCGGCTGGAAGCCGCTGCCCACGCCCTTGCCGGCGTCGACCGCGGCGCGCACGGTGTCGAACGCGACGGCGATGACGGGGGAGTGCAGCGGATTGTTGGCGTCGGTGCAGCTGAACCGGAGATTGCGGGTGTCGCTGATCAGCGGCGCGGAGATCATGCCGACCAGCTTGTCGCCGATGGTGACCGGCGCCCCCGAATCGCCGTAGCTGGAGCAGGCCTGCTCCAGCAGCCCCACCGGGCTCGACGTCCACACCACGCCGCAGGCATGCCCGCTGGTCCGGCCGTTCTGGCACACCACGCTCCAGGCGGGTGGCGTCGGCGCGAACCCGGCGATGGTGGTGCCGTCGAACGAGCGCAGCGGGGTGACCGCGGCCGGATCGAATTCGATGACCGCGTAGTCGAGCTGCGCGTCCGCGGCGCGGACCACCCCGACCACCCCAGCGTCGGGGAACTGCTCGCCGTGCACCGGCGTGCCGGCCTCGGCGCAGTGCCCGGCGGTGAAGCCGACCAGTCGCCCGGCGGCGTCGTAGCCGATGGTGGTCAGGCTGCACTTGACGGTGTGGCCGCCCCGGCCCAGCACCAGGCCCGAACCGCCGCCCAGCGCGGCCTGCGTGTCACCCGGCGCGGCCTGTGCGGCCGGGACAGTCGACAGCCCGCAGGCCACGGCCACCGCGGCCGGTGCGATCCAGCGCTTCACCTGCATTGACCGACCCACCTATCCACGATTCGACTCGACGCGTATTGCTCCACGGTAGCCCGCGGGTTCAGCGCAGCCGGATCGGGCGCTGGGGTCTCGCGCCGGTCGAGAGTTTGACGTCCTCTCCAGTCTTCAGTTATCAGCTGGTTTGTCTCGAATGATGACTGTTTGCGCTGTTCATTCTGTTGAGGACATCTAATCGACAAGACGGGTTTAGCTGCCTGTCCCTCCTCGCCGGTCGAGTTCCCGCCGAAGAGCGAGGTTTTCGCCATGAGCCTGCTCCAGCGCCGACCGAAGCTCAGTGACCTGATGGCGGTGCTGGCGCTTGAGCTGGGCGATTTGCGCGGTGAGGACCATGACGATGTTGTCGCCCGTGTCGCTTCCTGTTGGGTGCGGCTGGGCTGCTGGCCGGTGCATGCGGCGCTGATACTCGATCCGGGCTCGCAGGTCGGCGTTGGAATAGAGGAAGTTCTGTGAGACGCCTGCCGCGCGCTGAACGGCCTGAAAGGTCACGGGCTCACCGCGCTTGATCAACTGCCGCAGGGCGTCTTCAGCAGCCCGGACCTTTCGTTCTGACTTCTGGCGGGCCGCAGCTTTGAGGGTGTCGATCCTTCGTTGCCGGGCGTCGGTCATGACTGTGTCCTCCGATGACGGGTGAGATCGAGGGAGAGCGGTGTCGGTCCCGCAGTGGAGCTTCCGGCTCCCTGGCAGGATCGGCCGAGGTTTTCCTGCATGGCGGCCAACAGCCGCTCCAAAGCACCGAGTTCGGCGGTCCGCTGGGTCAGCCAGACGTTGCCATCGGGCATCGGCTGGCCGTGTCGGGCCTGGAACTGGTCCCGTTGCCTTTGAATGAGGTCCTTGGTCTCGCCAAGCTGTCGGCGAAGTGTGTCCGTGTGACTGGAATCGGTGACGAATACCGAGCAGGTCAGGCAGGCGTTGCCTTTGTCGCAGGTCTGCAGTGGGGGAAGCAGACAGTAGCCGTGCGGGAGAAACCGATCCGCGCGATCGAAAAGATGCATGCCGTCGTGATCTTCGCGGGAGAAGGTCACTGCGGTGCCGTTTGCCTTGTATTTCCTTGTGGCCAAGAACGCTTGCTCGGCATGCTCTTCGCGTTGGGCGACGTAATGCATGGACATGGTCGGGTTCGCGTGTCCCGCATAGCGTTGAAGCACGTGAACGGGCAGCCCAAGCTCGGCCAGACGGGTGATGCGGGTGTGGCGGAATCGGTGGGTGTTGCTGAGCCGGACCGGGCGCCCGGTGCTGTCGCTGATGTTGGCCAGTTCGCTGAACTCTCGCAGCCAGCCGCGGTAGTTGGCCGCGGAGATGTGCTTGCTGCCTCTGGCGTTGGCGCTCTGTTGTGGGAACAGGTAGCGGGGCTGGATGCTCGGGAACTGGTCGCGGACCCACTGTTGCTGTTCTTCGATGACCGCCACGACCTCGGCGTCGACGAGGATGGTGTCGGGGGCTCGGTCGATCTTGCTTTGCGCGTAGTGGAATCGGGCGACTTGTTCTCCCTCTGCGGTTTCGATGGCCCGGTCGGTGGCCGGTGAGAGACAGTCGAACTCACACATGCAGATCTCGCTGGCCCTGCGCCCTGTGAGGATCTGCAGCAGCAGCATCCGCATGACCTGCGGGTGCCGTTCCCCGAGCATTGGAAGCTGCGCGATGATCTGGGACAGCGCGTGATCATCGACGTAATGCCTGTCGTTGATCAACGGTTTGCTGTGTTCTCGGGTGATCTGTCCGCGCCAGATCGCCGAGTGTGCAGCGGTTATCCGATCCCAGGGGGACGGGCCGACGATGCTTCGGCATTCCGCACGATTCTCGGCCGTGAACGCCATGAGATCGGCGACAGCCCGGAGGTCATCATTGACTCGGCGAACACCAGATCCTCCTCTTCCATCGGCCTGGGATCGATTCGTTGGATCGCTGCCCCAGCGGCGAAACTGGGCGGCCATCGCGCCGGCCTGTGTGATGTCGCCGGTGATGTCGGAAGGTGACGGCAGGGTGGACAGCCATCTGTCGAATCGAACGAACGAGAGAACCCGATCGCCTGAGATTGTCGACCAGGACAAGGTCCCCGCCTCCAGCGTTGTTCCCAAATACCATTTGAAACCAGCTCGGAGCCAAGGGATTTCGGCTGCTCCGGGACGGCATCCCTCGGACCGTCGGGGTTCTCGATCCCGAAGGGGGATACGTGGATCACATCGCGGAGCCCAGGTGTCCATCTGCCACCAGGGTTCGTCACTGAGCCGGGCGATCAGGGCGAGCCTGGCGTAGCCGAAGACCGTCCGCAGGCGATCGCCGACGCGACCGGGCCGCCGTTCGTGTCTTGATTCGAACCATGCCGCATACGTTTTCGAGAAAGCGACGAGGTCGAGCTCGCTCAGCGATCCGACGGTGCGGCCATGAGTTGCCGCCCACTCCAGCGTCTTGGCGATCTGGTTGAATGCACCGACACCGATCTTGACGCCGTCTCGAAACTGCCAGTGGGCCATCCAGGCCAGCTCGATGCGCAGCCGGTAGGACAACGCTGCGAGATTGATCGATCCTCCACGGCCTCGTTCGATCATGTCCGCCCATCCGGAGATGCTGGGGCCGAGGACTTCACCGCGCCATTCGATCGGAAGATCGGCCAGCAGCCTGGCCGATGGTGTCGGTGGCCGGTCGGGGACGGCGCGAAGAGTCTCAGCGCGCATCGGTGACAATCTCCCAGCCATTGGTGTAGTTTTTCCAATTCGCCGCAGCTCGCAGGGCTTCGTCCTCGGTGACCCAACCGTAAAGGTCCAACGTGGTTTGGACGTGGGCGTGCCCCAGTCGGCGGGACACGACCCATTCCGGGGTTCCACCGATCAGGAGTGCCGTGGCATGGGTGTGGCGAAACCAGTGTGGTGTCCATCCGATCGGGCCGATGCCCTTGCTTCTGAGCGCGGTCACTTTGTCACGCACGGTGCCTTCGCGCAGTGCCGCCAGATAGGGTGGGCGATCGAGATTGACGAACAGGGGACCGTCGGCGGTGAGAGGGACGCCGATCTCGGCGGCCCGCATCGCCAGCACGGTCAGATAGTCGGCGTAGAGACGTTCCAGATCGCCGCCGACGTAGACACGACGGGGCCGGAGCATCTTCACCCGGGCCTCGTTTGGATTGTCCTCACGGGGAACAACTTCGACATAAGGTGTTCCGCCGCGGCCCATCACAAACTCACAGATGCGCAGACCGAGCGCCTCTCCCAGGCGCATGCCGGATTCGGCCAACAGCGCAAAAAGGAACCGGTCGCGGATGTTGCCCGCCCAATCGCCGACGTCGGGTTGGTAGGTCGCGCAGCCGTCCAGCACCGCTTGCACCTGCTGCGGCAACAGAACCGGCGGCCGGTCACGCCGTTTGACCATGCGAACACGAACCAACGCCGATGGACTCGGTTCAGTTCGACAATCCAAGTGAGACAGCAGCTTCCGAGCAGGTGCTCGCCGCGGCGCTCCGCGTAACAGCTTGGCGGCCACGGGCACCTCATGCACCGCGGCCTGCCAGCGGTAAAAACTGATCAGGGCGGCCAGTCGCGCCTCCAGCGTCTCCGCCGAAGGACCGCCTTCCGCAGTGGCAAAGACCCGTTCGACGGTGCGGCCGTTGCGCAGCCACGACAGAAACGCCGTGACCGCAGGAACTCCGACCGCGTTCCACGCCCCAGCCTCGTTGCGCTCCTCCAGAAAGGTCCACCACTGGGCGAGACCGGTCGCGTAGGACCGGATCGTGTTCGGCGACCACTCCTGCCGATGCGACTCCAGCCATTCCTCGACCGGCGCGACGGTCCTGTAGTCCTCGCCGATCACGGTCCACGTCCGCCGCGACCCCGGCGGACGAACACCCATGACGTATGCCATTTCCCCTCGTTCCCACTCGTTGATGAGGCACCGGTGATGGTTCGGAACCAACGAGCGGAAGGACTGGAAGCCGCACCTCGTTCATGACGTAGATGAGAGCTCAGCGAGCACCGTGGATAACTTCAGGCCGAAGATTCCTGCCAGCACCCTGACGGGCGCCCTCGGTGGGTTCGTGCCCATCGCGGCGTGGCTCGGCTAGCCGACGTCGGGCTCGACGCCGGTGAACTGGTTCCAGCACTGCCGCAGGTAGAACTCCATGTCGATGGTCGGGTCGATGAGCCACCGTGATTGCAGACCGTCGGACAACGCCATGAACGCGGTCGCCATCACCTCGGGGTCGACGGTGGACGGGACCTCGCCCGCGCGCTGCAGCCCGCGGATCAGTTCGGCGAAGGCGGCGGTGCCGAGTTCGTAGTGCATCCGCATGTATGCGTGGGCGGGATGATGGGGGTCGGCGGCCGCGGCCTGCATGTGGGTGAAGAGTTCGATGAGTCCGGGCACCTGGGTGTTGTGGCGGATGAGCCGGATCAGGGCTTCGGGCGTGGCCTCGTTCAGATGGGCGGCGGCGTCGACCTGATCCCGCTTCAGCAGCACCGCGACGAACAGTTCCTCCTTGGAACCGAAGTAGTGCAGCAGCCCGCTCTGGCTCAGCCCGACGGCCTCGGCCAGTTCGGCCACCGAGGTCGCGAGGAAGCCGCGTTCCGCGATGGTCTTCAGGGCGGCTTCGAGGATCTGCTCCCGCCGTTCGATGCCCTTTCCGTAGGGTCCGCGTTTCGCCATCGCTCGAGTCTAAGGGGATCGTGAGAGACCCTTGTTCGCCAAAACCGAGCAGTGTGCGGTGTCCGACATGCGATTCCGCCGCCCCACCGACGCGGTCCCGGCGTACACCGCGATCACCGGTGCGGGCGGCGTTCCCGCCGACTACCGCCCGACCCGGGAACCCAAGACCTGCTCGCTGCTGGACGCGCCGTCGAGCTGCGCCGACCCGGTCGTGCTGCCGCGCTGACCCGCTCGTCGTGTGTCAGCGCAGCGCGGGAACCACCTCACGCTCGAACAACTCCGCACCCGAGGTGTCGTAGGCGGTCTCGGGGAAGTAGTGGATGGAATACCCCAGCCCCAGATCCTTGATCTGCGAGAGCCGTTCGACGATCTGCTCGGGCGTGCCGACGGCGGGCGAGTTGCGGAACAGATCCATGACGTGCTGGGCCGCGCCCTCCGCGCCGACGAACGGGGTGAGCCGTGACTCCAGCTGCGCCAGCCGCTCCTCGACCTCGGCCTCGGTCGCGCCGACCAGCGTATTGAAGTTGGAGCTGCGGGTGATGGCGTCGAAATCCGTTCCGACCGCGGCACAGTGGCCGCGCAGCAGCTCCGACTTCTGCGCGAAGGTCTCCGGGTCGCCCGCGAAGTTGGTGTACTGCGCGTACTTCGCGGCGATCCGCAGTGTCACCTTCTCGCCGCCGCCCGCGACCCAGATGGGAATCCCGCCCTCCTGCAACGGAAGCGGCCGCACGATCGCGCCGTCCACCTGGTAGTGCTTGCCGTCGAGGGTCGCCGTACCCGTCGTCCAGGCCTGCTCGAGGATCTGCACGCCTTCGTCGAGCCGCCCCAATCGCTCACCGGCGGAGGGGAATCCGTACCCGTAGGCGCGCCATTCGTGCTCGTACCAGCCGCCGCCGATGCCCATCTCCACGCGTCCGCCGGAGATGAGGTCCACGGTGGCGGCGACCTTGGCCAGGTAGGCCGGGTTGCGGTAGCTGATGGCCGTGCACATCTGCCCCAGCCGGATTCGCGAGGTGCTCGCGGCCAGCGCCGACATCAGCGTCCACGCCTCGTGGGTGGCCTCCTCGGTGGGCACGGGGACGGTGTGGAAGTGGTCATAGACCCACAGCGATTCCCAGGCGTCCCCGGAATCCGCGCGCGTGGCCAGGTCCCGCATCACTCCCCACTGCACGGCCGGGTCGATGCCGACCAGGTCGAGCCGCCAGCCCTGCGGGATGAAGATGCCGAAGCGCACGAGATGTCTCCTCTGTTCGAATCCGGTCCGATCGAATCGATTCCGGCATCCACTGTTCCCGTCACCCCGCCCGGCGGCAACCGTTCTGTACAGCCCGCGCCGAACTACGGCGTGCCGCCCTCCGGTCCGGCGATATCGGCCGGGTCCAGCACTTTCCGCAGCGCGGACGCGACGGTCTCGAGCTCCTTCGCGTCCAGTTTCTCCCCGAAGCGTCGTTCGATGCCCGCGAGATAGTGCGGCGC
Source organism: Nocardia sp. NPDC059764 (assembly GCF_042732555.1). Lineage (NCBI taxonomy): Bacteria > Bacillati > Actinomycetota > Actinomycetes > Mycobacteriales > Nocardiaceae > Nocardia > Nocardia sp. NPDC059764. The sequence continues at coordinate 5,698 of NZ_JBHWHH010000165.1, read as the reverse complement.
GGACTCCCGGAATCTCCGCCGGCCCTTGTCGGTGATGGCCACGAACGCCGATCGCCCGTCGTCGGGATTGGCTTCGCGCCGGACCAGCCCCTGCATCTCCATCTCGGTCACCAGCCGGCTCACCCGGGTCCGGCTGAGCACCACCCGCTCACCGAGATCGCTCATCCGGAGCCGGTGCGGCGCATCGAGTTCCAGCAGGACGTCGTACCAGCTCAGCGGTAGCCCGGTGGCGCGGCGCAGTTCGGCGTCGAGCTCGGGCACGAGGAGGGCGTGGACCTGGAGCAGGGCGGCCCAGGCGTGCACGGCCGGATGGGATCGGGAAGACACCGCCCCATCCTAACCTGTTGCGTGCGCGCGCACCTAAGTAGTAGCGTGCACACGCACATAAATTTCCGTGAAAGGAACTCCCATGACCGCACTCATCACCCGCGAGGAACTCGCCCAGGAGATCGCCGCCGGAACGGTCACCGTGCTCGACGCCCTCGGCGGCGTGTACTACGAGCAGGCGCATCTCCCCGGCGCTCTCGCGCTGATCGAGGCCGACGTGGACACCGAAGCGCCGCGCCTGCTTCCGGACCGCGACGCCGCCATCGTCACCTACTGCTCGAACGCGGCCTGCCCCAACAGTCAGAACGTGGCGACCAAGCTGGAACGGCTCGGCTACACCAATATCCGCAAGTACCGCGACGGCATCCAGGACTGGACCGACGCGGGCCTGCCCGTCGAAAGCTGATCGGCCCCCGGGGAATCCGCCGGGGACTCAGTCCTTGACGGTGATCGACAGCCGGGGCCGGGTGGGGTTGTCGGGGGAGACCCGCTCCCAGACGGCGTCCAGCATCGGGGCCAGCAGTAGCTCGCCGAACTGGCGCAGCAGCACGGCGACGATCTGGTCCGACTCCGGCTTGTCGGTCGAGGCCAGACCCGCGGCGCGGAGTCCGGCGACCTCGCTGCGGGTCAATTCGACCACCGCGTCCAGCAGGTGGATGCGGGTTTCGGAGGGTTCGAGCAGTGACCGGCGGATGTAGTTCACCACGGCGGGGTTGGCGTGCAGCATGTTCCGCACCGCCTCGTCGCGGGCGGAGGCGACCTCGGCGTGGGTGCCGGTCGGCGGGATCGAGGCGACGGCCTGTGCGAAGTATTCGACGATCAGTTTGTCGACCGCGTCGCGCAGGCCGTCCTTGGTCTTGAAGTGGTGCTGAACCAGCCCGAGGGTGACGCCGGCCTCGGCCGCGACCGCGCGCAGTGACACCCGGGAGTCGCCGTACTGGGCGAACAGGTCCATGGCGGCATTGCGGATGCGGGCCTTGGCGGTCAGGTCCTCATTGGTGGCTCGTGGGTTCAGCATCGCCCCTCAATTTAGCGGTTCCGGGCCGTGTACTCGGCAATTGATGTGATTGACCGGTTCACGATACAACTGTATCGTGCGAGATATGGAGGAACCACCGCCGCGACCTCTCGCCGGAGTCGAAGTCGTGTCCCTGGCCACGACCTGAATTACGAAGCCGTGCACGGCACCCTGACCCCGCCGCGCATGCCGAAGATCCCGATCGCCGACATGCTCGGCGCGGAGCGCGCGGTCTCCACCGCCCTGGCCGCCCTGGTACGCCGGGCGACGACCGGTGCGGGGCAGCCGTATCGGGTCGCCCTCGAGGAAGCCGCGGCCCGCGCGGGCGACGCCGTGCGCTACCGCCTCATGGGCGACGACGCGGTACTGGGCGGCGCGTTCCCCGGCTACGGCATCTACGAATGCGCCGACGGCCACGTCGCGCTGGGCGCGGTGGAGCCGCACTTCTTCCTGGGCGCGCTGGCCACCTTCGGCGCCGACGGGACTCACGAGGCGTTCCGGAAAGCCTTCGCTGACAAGACCATCGCCGAGCTCGAAGCCATCGCCGCTCGGGAAGACCTGCCGCTCAACGGCATTCGACGCAACAACGGAGAGTGACACCGATGTCCGAACTGTTCCCCGACTACCGGCCCACCTGGGAGACCGATCAGCACCGCGAGCTGCGCAAGCACGCCGCGGAGTTCTTCCGCAAGGAGGCCGTGCCCAATCGCGAGCGCTGGACCGCCCAGCACATGGTCGACCGCGAGTTCTGGAACAAGGCCGGCGCCGCGGGCCTGCTCGGCCTGGACCTGCCCGAGGAATTCGGCGGCGCGGGCGGCGATTACGGCATGCAGGCCATCGTCCAGGAAGAGCTGGTCTACGCCCACGACAACGGCTTCGGCTTCTCCGTGCACTCGCCGATCGTGTCGCACTACATCTACAACTACGGCAATGACGAGCAGCGGGCCAAGTGGCTGCCGGGCATCATCAGCGGCGACCTGGTGCTGGCCATCGCCATGACCGAGCCGGGCACCGGATCGGATCTGCAGTCGGTGCGCACCACCGCGATCCGCGAGGGCGACCACTACGTCATCAATGGCTCGAAGACGTTCATCTCCAACGCCACCCACTGCGATCTGCTGGTGATCGTGGCCAAGACCGACCCGTCCAAGGGTGCGGCGGGCGTCTCGCTCATCGTGGCCGAGACCAAGGATCTGCCGGGCTTCGAGCGCGGCCGGGTGCTGGAGAAGATGGGCCAGCACGCGCAGGACACCCGTGAGCTGTTCTTCTCCGACATGCGCGTCCCGGTGGCGAATCTGCTGGGCGCGCAGGAGGGTCTGGGCTTCTACCAGCTCATGGAGCAGCTGGCCCGGGAGCGGCTGATCATCGCCAGCCTGTGCTCGGCGCTGGCCGAGGCCGCGGTGCTGGAAGCGCTGCGCTACTCCAAGGAGCGCGAGGCGTTCGGCCGCCCGATCGGCAAGTTCCAGCACAACGCCTTCACCCTGGCCGAGGTCAAGACCGAGGCGCTGGCCATCAAGACGCTGGTGGACTACGCGATCCAGCAGTACATCGACGGCAAGAACGACCCGTCGACCGCGTCCATGGCCAAGCTGTTCGCGGCCGAGACCTGCGACAAGGTGGTCGACCGCTGCCTGCAGCTGTTCGGCGGCTACGGCTACATGATGGAGTACCCGATCGCGAACATGTACACGGGTTCTCGCGTGAACCGCATCTACGGCGGCACCAGCGAGATCATGAAGGAGATCATCTCCCGCTCGCTGTGAGGCGGGGCCCGGCGGCGGGCGGTTGGGGGCCGCCGCCGGGATATCCGAGCTCAGGCCGGGCGGGACTGGCTCACGATGGCCAGGCACACCGCGCAGGCGGCGGCGAGGACGCCGAACATGGCGGGGTAGCCGACGCCGAGGCCGTTGTGGCACACAGCCATCAGGGCCGGGACGCCGAAGCCGAGGTAGCTGACCGCGTAGAACACCGCGGTCAGTCCGGCCAGGTCGTCGGGGCGAGCCATGCGCTCGATCTCCAGCAGGCCCGTGACCAGGCCGCTGCCGAATCCCATGCCCAGGGCGACGGCGGTCAGCACGGTCAGCCACAGGGTGAGGGTGGCGGAAGCGGCTGCGGCGAGCAGCATTCCGAGGATCACCAGGCTCAGCGCCAGCATCGGCAGCCGCAGCGAGCCGGGACGATCGATCTTGCGCGCCACCGACTGGATGCCGAAACCGCAGCCGAGGGTGATCACGGTGATCAAGGCGGAGAACGCGATCGGGGCGTCGTGCACCTTGGGCATCATGAGCGTCGGCATGATGGCGTACGCCGCCGCCGACGAGGTGAACAGCCACAGGCACACCGGCAGCGCGATGGTGCGGAAGCGGTGATGCGCGCCGACGGGGACCTTCAGATCGTCGAGGAGCGATCCCGGATTCACCTGCGGCACGATGGTTTCCGGCGCCCGGCACAGCAGCACCGCGGCCGCGCCGCACAGCGTCACATTGATCAGATAGGCGAGCGAGTCCGGCCACGGACCCCACTGCGCCAGCACGCCCGCCATGCCCGCGCCGACGCCGAAGCCGCCGGTGAGGCTCATGGCCGAGCGGCGCGCCCCGGTGCCGGAGGCGGTGTCGGCGGTGAACGGCGGCTGCGACAGCTCCTTGAGCCAGCTGCTGCCCACCGCCATGGCCAGGCCCAGCGCGATGCCGCACAGCACCCGGCCCGCGGAAAGCATGGGGACCGAATGGGATCCGAAGGCCAGCAGCGTCGAGCCGGTGGCCGCGATGAACGGCGCGGGCCGCATGAGCGGACGGCGGCCGTAGCGGTCCGACAGCGGGCCGCCGATGAGCAGGGCGGGCACGATGCCCAGCACGTATTCGAACAGCAGCAGGTCGACGGTGGTGACGGGCAGCCCGTCGCGCTTGTACATGACCAGCAGTGGCGTGAATTCGTTACCGCCCCAGGCGATCGCGAAGATGGCCGTCGCGACGCCCAGCCACGCCTTCGGGTGGGTACCCAGTCGATCGACGCGGGTGTCGAGGGTGGTCAGGGTCGCCATCACAGGCCCCTCGGGGTGACGCCGTGCACGTCGGTGAGGTGTTCGGCGAGGGCCTCGGCGAATCCGGCGCCGTCGGCGGCGTCGATCAGATCGGCGAGGCGGGTGTGCTGCTCGATGATGCGGTGCGGGTTGGTCTCGCCGCGTCGCAGCGCGACGCTGTTCATCCGGCGCTGCCGTTCGCGCAGCGAGTCGTAGAAGCCGATGAGCAGCGGGTTGTCCGCGGCCACCACGTATTCGCGGTGGAAGTCGGCGTCGGCGATGGCGAATTCCTCGAGGTCGCCGGCGTCGGCGAGTTCGCGCTGGCGGTCCAGGGATTCGCGCAGCCGGGGGATGAGGCCCGCGCGGGCGATGCGGGTGAGCGCGTCCACCGCGCCGGTTTCCACGATGTAGCGGGCGTGGATCACATGGTCGGCTTCGTGCGAGGGGACGGGCACCACGAGGGCGCCGCGCTTGGGGTAGAGCCGCATCCAGCCCTCGGTCTCGAGCCGCAGGAAGGCCTCGCGGACGGGGGTGCGGGAGGTGCCCAGCTCGCCGGCCATCTCGTTCTCGCTGACCAGCTCCCCGCCGGGGAGGTCGCCACTGAGTATGCGTTCCTTGATTTCGCGGTAGGCCCGCTCGGCGGCGGAGAAAGTCTTGGACACGACTTGCATACTAGAGGTGTCGTGGGATGATTTGCCTGGATGTGGCGGGTTTCACGGACCGGTATGAAAGAGTTGCGCGGTAACCCTCTCACGCGGAATGATTCACCTTGTTGGCAGCACGTCAGTAAGTTGCCCTTAACTTCTGGGACGAGGAGGTCCGCATGGCGAACGACGCCCCCGCGCTGAACGAGGTCGTGAACGGCGGTCTGGAGTTCACGATTCCGATCGCGCACAAGATGGGGGTGCGGGCCGAGGAGGTGCGCCCCGGGTTCGCGGCCACCACGGTCCCCATCGAGGGCAACGGCAATCACTTCGGCGTCATGTACGCCGGTGTGCTGTTCACGGTCGCGGAGATCCTGGGCGGCGCGATCGCCATCTCCAGCTTCGACACCGCCAAGTACTTCCCGTTGGTGAAGGACCTGCACGTGTTCTTCCGCAAGCCCGCCGCCACCGATGTGCGCGCCGAGGCGTCGCTGTCGGAGGAGGAGATCGCGCGGATCACCGAGGAGGCCGACGCCAAGGGCAAGGCCGACTTCACCCTGACCGCGAAGGTGACCGACGCCAATGGCGTGGTCGTCGCCGAGACCGAGGGTCTGTACCAGCTGCGCGCCCACGGCAAGTAGGCCGCGAAAAACGATCGAGCCCCGGGATTCGCCTCGCTCCCGGGGCTCG
>NZ_JBHWHH010000164.1:0-16160 GCF_042732555.1 Nocardia sp. NPDC059764 | reverse complement strand
ATCTGCGAGACCGCCGACGCGGTCTCGCTGATCTTCGATATCCCCACCGACCTCACCCCCCGCTTCGCCTATTCCCCCGGCCAGTACCTGACCCTGCGTGTCCCCAGCGACCGCACCGGCTCCGTGGCCCGCTGCTACTCCCTGTCCAGCAGTCCCCACTGCGACGACCGCCCCACCGTCACCGTCAAACGCACGCCGGGCGGCTACGGCTCGAACTGGCTGTGCGACAACGTCTCTCCCGGCGACATCCTCACTGTCCTCGAACCCGCCGGCGCCTTCGTCCCCCGCGCCTGGACCCACGACCTCCTGCTCTGCGCCGCCGGCAGCGGCATCACCCCGATCATCTCCATCCTGAAATCCGCCCTCACCCTCGGCCGCGGCGACATCGCCCTCCTGTACGCCAACCGCGACCGCGCCTCCGTCATCTTCGGCCGCCAGTTGCAAGACCTGGCCCGCCGCCACCCGCGCCGCCTCACGGTCACCCACTGGCTCGAATCCGACCGCGGCCTCCCGACCCCCCGCGCCCTCGCGACCTGGGCTCGCCCCTACCGCCGCCACGACGTATACCTCTGTGGCCCAGCTGGATTCGCCTCGACGGTCCGCCAGGGCCTGGGTCGACTCCGCATCCCCGACCGAGCCATCCACCGCGAGGACTACCGCTCCCTGATCGACAACCCCTTCGAACACCACACCCCACTCACGACCACCCCACAATCTGCCCACTCGACCGCCGCCACCGTCCGAGTCGACATCGATGGCGAATCCCACACCCTCCCTTGGCCCCGCACCGAGAAACTGCTCGACGTCCTCCTCGCCCACGGTATAGACGCCCCCTACGTCTGCCGCGAATCCGCCTGCGCCACCTGCGTCTGCACCGTCAGGCAGGGCCGCACCCGCATGCTCCAGAACGAATCCCTCATCGAGGAGGAGCTGGCCCGAGGTCAAACCCTCGCCTGCCAAACCCTCCCCGAATCCGACGACCTCCACATCTCCTTCGACCAGTAGACCGGCCGCGGTACCCGTTACGGGCGGGTGAGTTCGGCGCGGGCTGCCGTCAGCATGGTGGTGATGGCGGCGGGGAGGGCTTGGGCGGGGTCGGGGGCGAAGTGGGGGGAGTGGTTGGAGGGGTAGTGGGGTGGGAGGGCGGATTCGGTGAGCATGTAGTGGAGGTCGTCCTGGGTGAAGCGGGCGGGGTCGATGCCGCCGATGTGCCAGAAGACGGAGGGGACCTCGGCGGCGGTGCCGAAGGCGCCGAAATCCTCGCTGCCGGTGATGGGGTTCTGCATGGGCATGACGGGGAGGTTGGCGGCGGTGAGGGCGGCCAGCACGCGTTCGGTGTCGCCGGGGGTGTTCTCGGTGACCGGGAAGTGGTCGTAGAACTCGACTTTCGGTTCCTGGGGTGCGCCCGCGGCGGCGGCCTCGGCCTCGGCGAGGCGCTGGATGCCCTCGATCATGCGGGCGCGGGAACCGTCGGTGAAGGTGCGCAGGCTGAGCAGGACCTCGGAGCTGTCGGCGATGATATTGGGGCGGCTGCCCGCGTGCAGGGCCCCGGCGGTGAGGACCGGGGTTGCGGCGGTGGCGGTCTGTCGTGCGGTCAGCGCCTGCATGCGCACCACGAAGGTGGCCGCCATGAGCAGCGGGTCGATGGCGGTGTGCGGCTGGGAGGCGTGGCCGCCCTTGCCGAGGAAGGTGATGCGTACCGAATCCGCGGCGGCCATCAGGGTGCCGGGGCGACTCAGGATCAGCCCCGCGGGGAGCGGGCCGACATGCTGGCCGAGCACGATGCGCGGCTTCGGAAACCGGTCCAGCAGACCGTCGTTGAGCATGCCCTGCGCACCCGCGCCGGTCTCCTCGGCGGGCTGGAACAGCGCGACCACGGTGCCGGGCAACGGATTCGCGGACAGTTCCGCGCACGCGCCCAGCAGTGCGGTCACATGCACGTCGTGGCCGCAGGCATGCATCACCCCGGGCACGGTGGAGGCGTAGTCGAGGCCGGTCTCCTCCTGCACCGGCAGACCGTCCATGTCCGCGCGCAGCCACACCACCGGTCCGGGACCGCTGTGCAGCACCCCGACGACGCCGGTGCCGCCGACGTTCTCGGTCACCTCCCAGCCGGGCAGCGCGCGCAGCTCGTCGGCCACCAGTCGCGCCGTGGCCCGCTCCTCACCCGACAGCTCGGGGTGGGCGTGCAGATGCCGGTAGACCTGCTGCCAGTGCTCGATCATGGGAGACGCTCCTTCGACGGGACGGCCGCCGCGGCGCGCCGGGACACCATCGTCCGGAACGCGTCGGCGGTCTGCGGAACCACCAGCGCCGCCAGCAGTGCCAGCAGCGGCCCGATGGCCATGGTTTCGAAAGCCGTTGTGTATGAAACATGATCGGTGATGAACCCGAAGGCGAGCGGACTCGCCACGCCCGCCAACTGCCCACCGAAGATGATCACGCCGGTGGCCGCACCGATGTAGACGCTGGGCAGCGCTCGCAGCGGCACCGAGAACGCGGGCATGTAGGCCAGCCCCGCGACCAGGCTCATCACCACCCCCAGCGCCACGAACAGCGGGAACGACTCCGCCCGCGGCAGCGCGAACAGCATGCCGGCGGTGAACGCCATGGCGGGCACCACGATCACCCGCGGCCGTCCGCCGAGCCGATCCGAGAGCCGCGCCCCCAGCACCACCCCGGCCGCCGCGGCCAGCGTGGTCGGCACCGCCGCGAAGGCGATGCCCGCCATGGAGATTCCGCGCTGCTCGTGCAGGAAGGTCGGCGTCCACGCGGTCACCCCCCACACCAGCACGTCGTAGCCGAAGAACATGACCGCGAAGCCGAGCAGCGCGGGGGAGAACAGCACCGAGCGGCGTTCGGCCGCGGTGACGGCGGGCGCGACCGGAATCTCGTCCTGGGTCAGCGGTTCCGGCATCCATCGCCGCCAGGCCAGGATGACCGCCACCCCGAGCACCGAGATGACCGCGAACATCACCCGCCAGCCCACCGTGGGCAGCAGTACGCCCGCGATCACCGCCGCCAGCAGCAGGCCCGCCGCGTTGGAGGAATTGGTCCAGCCGGCGGCCGTGGTGCGCTGATCGGGATGGCTGCGTTCGGCGAGCGACTTGATGGCCGCCGCCGGGAACACGCCCTGCACCAGACCGAACAGGAAGCGAATGGCGAGCAGCACGCTGAACGACCAGGCGAGCGCGGTCAACCCGGTGAAGATCGACCAAGCGGTCAATCCGATGATCCCCACCCGCAAGGCCCCGTACCGATCCGCGAGCAGGCCCCCGGGCACCTGGATGATCGCGTACGCGACGAAGAACACCGACACCAACAACCCCTGCTGCGTGTGGTCCAGTCCCAGGTCCTCGCCGATCGACGGCAACGCGAAATTGATCACGGTCCGATCGATGTAGTCGACAACCCAGGCCGCGAACAGCAGCATGACGGTTATCCGTGTGGTGCGTGGCATCAGGCCCCTTCACAACGGGAGTGGCTGCAAGCCACAGTGGCCCCCGAATCCGAGATTAGGGGCGATTTGCCCGATATTGCCATACGAACCGGGCCCCGCGACCGGCCCGGCGGCGGCTGACCCGCCGATGCCGCTACCGGCCCCGAAGCCGGTCCCCGTAGGCTCGCCGACGATGAGCGAGACGATGACGCACGGGTACGTGGCCGAGGGCTACCGGCGTCCGGACTCTCCTTCGCCTACGTCCCCGATCGGCTGGGCCTCGCCCTCGATGGCGGCCGGCGCTGCCTACGCCTGGCCCGCGCGGTGTTCGACTCCTCGACACGCCGAACGGGCACGCGCACTGAACCGCGGCGGACCGCCGATCGTTGATCCGGATGTACCGGCCTCCGAGCCGGTAGCCGTCCAGATGCGGTCCGGATTTCCCCCTGTGCCCGGACCGGGGCCCCGCCGGGATAGCCCCGGTGGGGTCTTCGCATGGCCAAAGTGCCTGTACAGCAACATCTTTCGGGCGAGTGTGTGACCTGAGACACATTGATCGAGTTCGTTCCGGCCGGATACCTTGTGTGCGATGCATCGTGGACAAGGCAATATGAACGGGGGATCGTGACCCAGAGCGAACGCACGGCCCGAACCGTCGCCGACCTCATCGTCGAACGGCTCGCGATCCACGCCGGTCACGTCTTCGGCGTCGGCGGGGCCAATATCGAGGACGTCTACGACGCCCTGCACCGGCATCCGGAACTCACCGGCGTCATCGCCAAACACGAGTTCGGCGCGGCCACCATGGCCGACGGGTACGCCCGCGCCACCAACCGGCTCGGTGTCGTGGTGGCGACCTCCGGCGGCGGGGCCATGAACCTGCTCGCGGCCCTCGCGGAATCGTTCGACTCGCGGGTCCCGGTCCTGGCTCTGGTGGGTCAGCCACCGCTGGGGCTGGAGGGCCGGGGCGCCTTCCAGGACACCAGTGGGGTTCCCGGCCGCATCGACGCCGAGCAGCTCTTCGCCCAGGTCGCCCGCTACTGCGTGAAAGTTCGCCGACCGCAGGACATCTCGGTGGAGCTCGACCGGGCGATCGCGGCGGCGCTGGCGGGTGGTCCGGCTGTCCTGCTGCTGCCCAAGGACATTCAGGCGACTCCGCTCGTCGAGGGCGACGAGGTGACGGCCGAACCGCAGGATCGGGGAAGCGACACTGCCGCAGCGCGATCCGATGATCGAGAGCTGCTGCCCGACGGCGTTGTGAACCTGCTGGCATCACTGCCGCAGGGGAGCCCCTCGGTAGTCATCGCGGGACCCGAGGTCGCCGCGGCCGACGCGCGTGCCGAACTGGCAGCCGTGGTGCGGGCCCTCGATGCGACGGTCCTGGTCACCCCGGACGCGAAGGACGCGTACTCGAACGTGGATCCCCGCTTCGCCGGCGTGGTCGGCGTGATGGGTCATCCGAACGCCGCCCGCCTGGTGTCCGAGGCGGAACTCTGCCTGCTGGTGGGAGCCCCGCTCTCGCTCACCGCCCGCGCCGGACTGGACGCCGCCCTCGCCGCCTGTCCACGGGTCGTGTACCTGGGCATCGAGCCGCCTTTCGTCCCGGTGCACGCCGCGGCGCATGGTCCGCTGGTCGCCGCGCTGCGCGGTGTCGCGAACTCGATCCATGGGACCGAAGGCGCGCACCTCGAGCCGGGATCCGCCGCCGCACAACCTGATCGCCTGCCTCTACCCGAGTTACCCGTGCCGCCCGCGTCCGGACCCGGCGTCCGGTACCGCCCCGCCGTGGCGGCCATCGAAACGGCACTGGATCCCGGCACCGATGTGGTCGCCGACGCCGGGAACACCGGCGCGGCCGTCGTGCACCACCTCGGAATCCCGGAGGGCGGCCGGTTTCTCATCGCGCTGGGCATGGGCGGCATGGGCTATGCGTTCGGCGCCGGCATCGGCTGCGCGCTGGGCCGGGGCCGCCGCACCGTGGTGATCGCGGGGGACGGCGCGTATTTCATGCACGGCCACGAGGTGCACACCGCGGTCGAGTACCAGGCGCCGGTCACCTTCATCGTGTTCAACAACAATGCCCACGCCATGTGCGTGACCCGCGAGCAGGTCTTCTACTCCGGCGAGTACAGCTTCAACAGATTCCGCGCGTCGGAGATCGGCGCGGGCGTCGCCGCCCTGTTCCCGGAGCTCCCGGCCTGGACCGCGCGCACCCTCCCCGAATTCGAGCAGGCCCTGGACAAGTCGCGGGCGATACCCGGGCCCGCGTTCATCGAACTGCAGTGTGACCCGGACGAGATCCCACCTTTCGCACCATTCCTGAAGGAGTCTTTCGCATGACCGAGACCGTCGCCGACGAGCCGATCGAAGTCCCGGAGCTGGACGTGCCGGGTGTGTACCGCATCGAGACCATGGCCCTCAACGAGGGCATGCCGCTGGTACTGGACATGACCCGCGCCGTGTACCCGCACGACGAGATCTACGGCCAGTACTGCACCGTCACCGAATATGTGGCCGCGCCGCCGGACGAGGTGTACGCCTATCTGGCCGACACCCGCAGCCTGTGCGAATGGACGTACAGCATGCGCGGTTTCGAGCGCACCGCCGATCCCGAGGTGTGGGTGTCCGACGACCGCATCGGCTCGCACACCCGCATCTTCACCCGCACCGTCGCCAACCCCGAGGCCCGCACCGTCGACTACCACTGCGCCTGGGACCAGGCCGACCACCTGTGGATGGTCTACCTGATGCGCGTGGTGGACGCGCAGGTGGTGCTGAACAAGCCGGGTTCGGTCGTCACCTGGACCAATTGCCACCACCCCTTCTACGAGGACAACGCCTACCCCGAGTCCGCGCCCGAGGGCCGCCCGGTGTGGGTCGGCGACTTCTGGCACCTCTTCGCCGCCGGGCACCTGCTGGAACTGCGCAATCTCAAAGCGATCTGCGAACACCGGCATGCCGCCGGGCAGCCGATCAAGCCGGAATGGATGGACTGATCATGAGCGCCGACACCGTGAGCCTGCTCGACGTCGCCGGGTACCTGCCCGAGACCATCGTCTCCGCCGACTATTTCGCCCAGTACGCCGACCCGGACGAGGTCACCTCGAACCTCATGTTCAAGGCCCCCAAGTTCCGCCGCCACGTCGCGCCGGGCGAGACCCCCGCCGATATGGCCGAGCGCGCGGTCGCCCCGATCCTGGACCGGCACGGCCGGGACGTGTTGCGCGGCATCGACATTCTGATCGTGCACACCCAGCTGCCCGATATCGGCATCGTCGGCAGCGGCGGGGAGGTGGCGGCCCGGCTCGGCATCGCGCCGGAGTGGCTGATCGACCTGCACAACGGCGGCTGCGCGTCGTTCGTGTACGGCATGAAGCTGGCCCGCCAGATCCTGCTGTCGTCGGACGCCCGCTCGGCGCTGGTGGTCACCGTCCAGAACGTGGCCGGTCAGGTCTTCACCCAGGAGCAGGTGCGCGGCAAGGCGCAGGCCGCCATTCCGGGCGACGGCGCGGGCGCGGGACTGCTGGTGAAATCCGGGGATTCGCCGATCCTCGACATCGAGACCCGTCATCTGCCCGAATTCGCCGGGCAGATGACGGTGATCGCCGACCCGCCGCGCCGCTACTGGGAGGCCGGCAGCGGCGAGATGCACGTCGGCTTCACGGAATCCAAGATCGCCAAGGTGCTGCAGCGCGGCAACCGGCTGGTCCCCGAGGTCGCGTCGGCGGTGTGCGGCCGGATCGGCGTGCCCACCCAGGACCTGGACCTATTGGTCACCAATCAACCCAACAGAGCCTTCCTGCGCAATTGGCGAGACGCTCTGCAACTGCCGCAGGAACGGCATCCCGACACCTTCGACGACTGCGGAAACCTGTTCGGCGCGGGCATTCCCGTCACCTTCGACCGCGCGGTCGACGAGGGCCGGGTGCCGGCCGGATCGCTGGTCATGTTCGCGGGCTTCGCGCACGCGGGCGATTTCGCGGGGGCCGCCGCCCTCCGCTGGGGCGGACGCTGAGGGGACGGCGCCGTGAGCCCCCTGGTGACGGCCGGACATCGGCTGCAGCTCAACGAGATTCCCTACGGCCCGCCGCCCTCGGTGCAGGAGGCGCTCAGCGCGGCGCTGGCCTCGGCCAACCGGTATCCGGAATTCCTGCCGCGCCGCCTGCCCCGGCTGATCGCCGAACGGCTCGGCTGCCCGCCGGATCGGATCGTGGTGGGCGCGGGCGCGACCGGCGTGATCATGCACATCGTCCAGGAATTCGGGGCGGGTGGCGCCGAGGTGGTGATGGCGACGCCCACCTTCGACGGATTCCCCATTCTGACCAGCATGGCGGGTGGGCGGCCGATCGCGGTGCCGCTCACCGATTCCGGGTGCCAGGATCTCCCGGCGCTGGCCGCCGCGGTGACGGAGAGAACCCGGCTGCTGGTGGTCTGCAGTCCGCACAACCCCACCGGAACCCTGGTTCCGGCAGGGGAATTCGAGAATCTCCTGAAGGAAGTGCCTGACACCGTCACCGTGGTCCTCGACGAGGCGTACGTGGACTTCGTGTCGGGCGTCGATCGCATCGATGTGTTCGATCTGTTGGATCGACATCCGAACCTGCTCGTCCTGCGCACCTTCTCGAAGGCGTACGGTCTGGCCGCGCTACGGGTCGGCTACGCGCTCGGGGCCCCGCGGCTGATCGCGCGAATCGCCCGCTGGCAGCTGCCTTTCGGTATGACCGCGCTGGCCGAGGTGGCGGTGCGGGCCTGCTACGAGGCCGAATCCGAGATCGAGGCGCGGGTCGCGACCCTGGCCGCGCACCGCGACCGGCTCACCACCGGACTGCGCGCGCTCGGCCTCTCGGTACCCGACAGCTACGCCAATTTCTCCTACCTGACCCTGCCCGGTCCCGAGGCCGATCGGGTCGCGACCGCGCTGGCGGGCGCGGACATCCACGTCAAGTCCTATCCCACCGGTATCCGCATCACCGTCGGCGATCGGGCGGCCACGGACGCCGTGCTCGCGACGGTGCGCAGTACAGTGCAGTAATGCAAGAACATCCGCCTTCCGCACCCGCTGGGGCCGGAGCGGACGAGGAGATCGATTACGCGCTGCTCTCGCTCAATGCCCAGCTGTGCTTCGCGCTGTACTCCACGTCGCGATCCATGACCGCCGCCTACCGGCCGTTCCTGGACGATATGAACCTGACCTACCCGCAATACCTGGTGCTGCTCGCGCTGTGGGAGCGTCCCGGTATCGCCATGAAGGACCTGGGCGAACAGGTGCACCTCGACTACGGCACGCTCTCCCCACTGGTCCAGCGACTACAGGCGCGCGGCCTGGTGGAGAGCGTGCGCAGCGCCACCGACGGCCGGGCCGTGGTCCTGCACGCCACCGAGTCCAGCCGCGAACTCCAGCAGGGCGCGCAGCAGATGATCCGCACCGTGCTGGATCTGGTAGGAGTTCCGGTGGAGGACATCGAAGTCCTGCGCGACCAGGTCAAGGCCCTCGGCGCGCGCCTGGACGCCGCCGCGGCCGCCGCCCGCGCCCGCTGACTCCCGTCACCGCACGGAGTCGGCGAGCGGATTGCGTTCCACGCTGAAGTAGGTCTTGTCCTGGCGCAGCAGCCAGTCCGGGCCGACGAAGTAGCGGGCGGCATCCGGATGCCGAAGCCCAGGTAGCGCAACAGTCCCGGATCGATCAGGCGAATTTGGCCACTGCGTCCGCCACGATGGCGTCCAGGCGCGCGTGGTGCGCGCCCTTCCAGTAGGTCTGGCCGCAGTCGACGCACTCGGCGAAGGTGTCGTAGCTCTGGCCGGTGTTGTCGGGCAGGCGGTCGCGGACCGTGGCCGGGTCGGCGGGGCGGAGCGCGCCGTTGCAGGAGGTGCACCGGGTCCACGGGGCCAGCCGCGGGGCGAAGCGCGACAGGATGTCGTCCAGCTGCTCGGCGGGGTGATGGCTGTAAACGTAGGCGCCGGAATAGATTTCGCGGCGGCGCAACAGACCGCGGTCGCGGGAGAGCAGGACCCGCTGCTCGGCGGCGGAACGGGAGGCCAGCGCGGCGTCGCCGATATCCGGATTCTCGTAGGCCGCATCGATTCCCAGCAGGCGCAGGCGGCGCGCCAGGGTGCCCAGGTGGATGTCGAGCAGGAAGCGCAGCGGCTCGGCGCACACTTGCGGGCGGGCCACGGCCGACACGGTGATCTTCTCGCCGCCACGCGGAATGTGGCCGGTGGCAACGGATTCGCCGTCCACCAGGACCGCCCCCACCTCGGTGAGCGGCACACCCAGCGACTCCACCACGTGCCCCAGCGTCGAGGTGCCGTCCACCCGGACCGGCGTGCGGTCCCGCTGACCGACGAACACGCGCAGCTCCGGCGCGAACTCGACGGTGACTTCCCCTGCGTTCACCAGCCCAGGATCCCAGAAATCGGGTACCCGCGAGCAACTCGTTTTCCGCCCGGTTCCGCCCGGCCCATGGCAGCGGTCGGCGGCCGAATGTGAAGTGGAGGCGAATTTCACCGGTGCAGTGACCTGAAGCACAGGGGAAGGGCGTGAGAACAGTCCGTTAACCAATTGTTTGCGATCAGGCTGGTTGCGGAGTTGGTCGGTTGATGATTTTCTTGGGTTCGCAGGTCATCTACCCATCGGGTGAAAATCCTCGGCAGCGTCGCCAATCACAATTCGGACCTGCCCACCCAAGTCGCCCGCTCTCGGCGCACTTGTCCTGATGAAGGTGAAAGGAAATCGGGCCATGTCTGCATTCCGATCCGCTCGTGCGGCCGCAGTCCTGCTGGCGGGAATCGCCGTGCCCCTGCTCGTGCCCGTCCTGGCTACCGCCGCACCGGCGGGCGGTGACACCCCCGCCGGTGCGAGCCCGGCCCCCGAACAATCGATATTGCCGCAGCTCGGAACTGGTAGCGCCGCCGTGGGCACCGGGTCGGCCACCGCCGCCGGACTGGCCGGGGCGCTCGGGACCGGCAGTGCCGCCGCCGGCAGCCTGGCCGGGCTGGTGCCCGGACCCGGGTCGGTGCTCGGTCTGCTCGGCACCGGCAGCGGCGCGGCCAGCGGGTCCGCCCAGGCGGGTGGCACCGCGGCCCAGGCGCTGGGCTCGGGCAGCGCCGCCGCGGGCGCCGGATCCGCCGGGAAATAGTGCTCGACAGCACAGTGGGCGGGGGCTTCCGTTGTGCCGCATCACCGTCGAGCGGCATATCACCATTCAATAGCTTCCAATTCGCCGGGTAGCTCATAAACGGGTTCGATCGCGCTGGTTTGGCGCACCGTGAATTATTTGCGGAAATCGAACGGCCGCACCGGCACCGGCGAAGT
The DNA here is from genome assembly GCF_042732555.1 of Nocardia sp. NPDC059764. NCBI lineage: Bacteria > Bacillati > Actinomycetota > Actinomycetes > Mycobacteriales > Nocardiaceae > Nocardia > Nocardia sp. NPDC059764. The sequence goes on along the minus strand of NZ_JBHWHH010000164.1, from coordinate 5,409 downwards.
CTCGATGAGGGAGACGGTCATGGATTACACCCACCTGTCCGAATTCGCGGTACGCCCGGGCGCACTCACCCTGTGGCGGGCCGAACTGGCCCCCGGCGCGGCGTGGACCGCCGACGCCCGGCCCCTGACCAGCGTGCACGTCCGCCACTGCCGGGCGACGGACGCCGCGGACCCGCGACCGGGCCGGGGTCGCTGGATCGGAACCATCTTCGAAATGGACGCCCCGTTCCACGCCGCGCACTGGCGCGAGACCGCGCGCCGCTGGCACGCTCGCCACGAGGGCCTGCGCACCACCCTGGCCAGCCACGACGTCCCCGAACCCGAACGGCTGGTCTGCGCGGCCGCCGACGTCGACGTCACCGCCGAGCCGATCCCTGGCATCACCGGCTCCGGCGCTATCAACGAATACCTCACCGCCACACTGGAATCGAGGCTCTCGCCGCTCCAGTGGCCGCACTGCCTGCTCGCCACGGTGGAGCACGCCGACACCGGCGACTTCACCGTCCTGGTGGCCGCCGACCACTCCGTCCTGGACGCCTACTCGCAGGCCATCGTCATCCTCGAACTGCGCGCCCTGTACGCCGAGGTCACCCGCGGCGAGCCGCCCCGCGAATCACCGACCTTCGGCAGCGCCGCGGACTTCGCCCAATGGGAACGCGACACCGCCGCCGCCCTCACCCCCGACTGCGAAGCGGTCCGCTACTGGCAGCGCTTCCTCGACGGCTCCGGCGGCATGCTGCCCCGCTTCGAACCCGCGATTTCGGCCAAGGGCAGGGCGAGTGCGATCGCCGGCGGGGGGACGGGGACGGTCGTCGGCGGGCTCGCTGCGCTCCCGCAGACATCCGTGTCGCGAAAGCTGTTGCCGCTCAGTGAACTCGAACACGTCGAGCGCGCGGTGACCGAGCGCGGCCACCGGCTCTCGGTGGCGGTCTTCACCGCACTCGCCATCGCCTACCGCCGCGCCTTCGGCTACATCTCGCTGCGCGCCATCATGCCCATCGCCACCCGGCCCGACCTGCGCTGGCTCGAATCCATGGGCTGGTTCGTGAACGTCGTCCCCCTCGACCTCACCCTCGCCCCCGACCTGGACCTCGACAGCGCCCTGGAGTCCACACGCACCGTCCTGCGCCGCTCCCGCACCGCCAACGACGCCACCTGGACCCGTGTCCTGGAACTCCTGAACTGCACCGACCACCCCCGCTTCGGCATCTCGTTCCTCGACATCCGGGCCCTCCCCGACCACGAACTCGTCGAATCCCTGCGCGGCCACACCCTCCGCGCCGAGTCCTACTCGCCCGACGAGGTCTTCTTCTGGATCGTCCGAGCCACCGACGGCCTCCGCCTCTCCACCCGCTTCCCGGCCACCTTCCCGGAGGTCGAGATGGACCGCTTCCTCGCCGAATTCACCCGCGCCATGCGCGAATTCGCCGGTATCGGTGACCGAACGGCCGTCACACGAGCGCCTTTCGCGCTCCCGCCGGCCGTGCACGACCGCGCGCCCGCCCCCGCACCCTTGCGGGTCCCGGCTCCGGCGCAGGTGTGACGCATGCGCGCGCCCGGCGACATTTCGAGCAACTGGACGAGGAGGGCGTCATGAGGATTCTGCTCGCCTTCGCCGGTAGCAGGGGCGATGCCCAGCCGGGCGTGCTGCTCGGCCGGGAACTGTGGGGCCGCGGTCATGACGTGACCGTGGCGGTGTCACCGAACCTGGTCGAATTCGCCGAGCGCCACGGTGTTCCGGCCGTGCCGTTCGGTCTCGACAGCGACGTACTGCTGCGTGCCCAGCGGGATGATCGGCGCTTCCGGCACCCGAACCCGCTGGAGCGCGGGCGGGCGCTCGTCGACCTGCAACGGCGAGGGTTCCGGGAGGGTAGGCGTGATCTGCGCGTTCTCGCGGATGGCCACGACATTGTGGTGACCGGCATGGCCTGTGAGGAGATGGCCGTCGAAGTCGCTCACCACCACGACATTCCGGTGGCGGCCGTGCATTTCTTCCCCATCCGGCCCAGCGGGGCCGTTCCGGCGATTCCGACGGCGTGGGGCCGATTCATCCCCGGCCCGCTCAATCGCCGGGTCTGGCAGGCTTTGACCGCCGCGCGAGCGTGGGCGCTGGCCGGCGAGATCGCGGCGCTCGACGGCACCGCCGCGGCGAGCGGGTCGGACCTCCGGTTCCCGGCGATCGCGCGGGGTTCACACCCCCGACAGGCCTGCGAGGTGGCGACCATCGGCCGGAAGTCGAATCGGCGATCGGTCCGGACGGATCGAGACGCACGTATTGCGATTCAGGCGTACGACGCGGGTCTGTTCCCGGGGCTCGCGAATGAGCTGCGGGGCTTGCCGTTCACCGGGTTCCCGGTGCTGACCGACGACTTCGGGCCGGGCGCCGCGCCGGACCGCGTAGGGCGGCCGGACAGTGGGACCGGTGCCGCCGATGATCGGGTTCTCGGTCCGGACCCCGAGTTGGCCGAGTGGCTGATCGCGGGTACGGCCCCGGTGTACGCGGGGTTCGGGTCGATGCCGGTGGCCGATCCGGTCGCGGTCGAATCGATGGTGCGGGAGGTCGGGCGTCGGCTCGGCGTGCGGGTGCTGCTGGTGGGGACGATGTTTCGCGGTCGGATCGCCCCGGACCTCGCGGTGGTCGACCAGGTTGATCATCGGGCGGTGCTGCCGTTGTGCGGCGTGGCTGTCCACCACGGCGGGGCCGGGACCACGGCCGCCGTGCTGCGGGCCGGGGTGCCGTCGGTGATCTGTTCGGTGCAGGCGGATCAGCCGTACTGGGGCAGGCAGTTGGAGGCGCTCGGGTTGGGCGCGACCGCGCCGTTCGCGGGACTGACCGCGGATCGACTGGAGCGGTTGCTGATTCGGGCGACGACGCCGGAGGTTCGCTTGCGAGCCGCCGCCTACGGTGCGCGGTTCCGGGACGACGGCGTGCGGCGGGCGGCGGATGTCGTCGAATCGCTGTCGCCGGAGAGGCCACGGCCAGTGCTCGGTACGGGGGAACTATCGGCTTCGACCATGATCGGAGGTGTGCGATGAGCGGTGAGATCGCCATCGAGACACGGGGACTCGGAAAGAGTTTCGGATCCATGACCGCGGTGGACGCCGTCGACCTGAAGGTCCGGGCGGGCACGGTGCTCGCGCTGCTCGGCCCCAATGGCGCGGGGAAGACGACCACCGTGCGGATGCTGGCCACCCTGCTGCGGCCGTCATGCGGCACCGCAACGGTTTTCGGGCACGATGTCGTGTCGCGGGCCACCGAGGTGCGGTCGATGATCGGCCTCACCGGCCAGTACGCGGCCGTGGACGAGAACCTGACCGCGTGGGAGAACCTGCGCCTGTTCGGGCGGCTGCTCGGCCTCGGCCGGCGCGGGGCGCAGGACCGGGCCGCGGAACTCCTCGACGAGTTCGAGCTGACCGCCGCCGCCAACCGCCGGGTGGGATCGTTCTCGGGCGGCATGCGGCGGCGACTGGATCTGGCGGCGACGCTGATCACGGTGCCGCCCTTGATCTTCCTGGACGAGCCCACCACCGGCCTGGACCCGCATACCCGCGAACGCATGTGGTCGGTGGTGCGCGGCCTGGTCGGACGCGGCGCGACCATCCTGCTCACCACGCAATACCTCGAGGAGGCGGACGCCCTCGCGGACCGGATCGCCGTCATCGACCACGGCACCGTGGTCGCCGAGGGCACGGCGGGGGAGTTGAAGTCCTCCATCGGCGAGGAGATGCTGCGCCTCGACCTGGCCGATCCCGCCCAGCGCTCACTCGCCGACGCCGTCGTCGAAAGACTCACCGGCACAACGCCTCTGCACGGCGACAACCCGGCCACCGTGGCGGTGCCGCTCACCGATATCGGCGCCGCCGCCGACATCGTCGCCGCCTGCCGCGACACCGGGATTCGCCTGCGCGGCTTCGGGGTCGAACGCCCCGACCTGAATTCGGTGTTCCTGGCGCTGACCCGGCGCCCGGCCCGCACCACGCCTCCGGCCGAAAGGCGGACCGCATGACCGTCCTGTCCGACACCCCGGTGCTGCTGCACCCCACCGCCCGCATCGCCCGGCAGCCGCGTCTCACCCGGGTCGGCCTGCGCGCGGGTCTGGCGCAGTCGCTGTTCATGGCCCACCGCGGCCTGCTGACCTTTCGGCACAGCCCGCAGCTGCTCTACGACGCCGTATTGCTGCCGATCGTGGGCCCGCTGCTGTTCGGCAGCGTCTTCGGCAAGGCCATCGCGGGCAGCCTGGACGCGTACCTGCCCACGCTGATTCCCGGTGTGCTGGTGCAGATCGTGCTCACCTCCTCGGTCGCCATGGGCGTCCAGCTCTCCGAGGACATCCGCTCGGGCGTCTTCGACCGCTTCGTCTCCATGCCGATCGCCCGCTTCGCGCCGGTGGCCGGCGGCCTGCTGGCGGGCGCGACCCGCTACGTGATCGCCGCGCTCATGGTGCTGCTGGTCGGCTTCGGCATGGGCTACCGGCCGGACCACCCGCTGGGCCTGGTGGCGGGCGCGTTCCTGGTGGTGTTCGCGACCACCGCCATGAGCTGGCTGTTCGCCTTCATCGGCGTGACCGTGGCCAAACCCGCCGCCGTGCAGGGCATGTCGATGCTGGTGCTCACCTTCGCCAGCTTCGCCTCCAATGCCCTGGTCCCGGAGGCGGCCATGCCCACCTGGCTGCGCCAAGTCTCCGACTACAACCCCGTCTCGCATCTGGTGGCGGCGGTGCGCACCCTGGCCGAATCCGGTTCGGTCGGCTCCGACTTCGCCTGGTCGGTGGGTTCCGCGCTCGTCGTTGCGATCGTGTTCGCGCCCTTGACCGTTCGCACCCTGCGTGCCCAGTGATCCGGAGACCGTCATGCCCGCAGTCCTGAACCGGCTCACCGCCGACGACGACCTGTTCCTGAAACTGCACGACCTGTACGGCAACGCGTTGGTCAATCAGCTGGCCTGGCGCTTCGACGAACCGCTGGATCGCGTTGTGCTGGAACGCCTGCACGCGCACCTCGCCCACGGCTTCCTGGCGCGGCGGGTGATGACCACGTCGGTGCCCTTCGCCCGGCCGTGGTGGGTATCGGCCGCGACGGCGGAACCGCTCGCCGTGCAACAACAGCCGGTGCCCGAAACAGGCGTCCTGGATTGGCTTTTCGAACAGAGCACGGTGGAGTTCGACCCGGTGACGGGCCGGGTGTGGCGACTGTCGGCCGCGCCCACCACCTCCGGCGGCACCCTGCTGTCCCTGGTCACCTCGCACGTGGGCGCGGACGGCGGCGCGGTGCTCTACGCGCTGGGTGACGCGCTGCGCCGCCTGGACGCCGGGGACACACCGGATATCGCCATGAGTTCGGGTCGTCTGGTGGGTTCGATCCCCACCGGTGGCCTGTTCCGCGCGCACCTCGCCGACGCCGTCGGCCAGG
>NZ_JBHWHH010000163.1:0-16178 GCF_042732555.1 Nocardia sp. NPDC059764 | reverse complement strand
CCGGGTCACCCCCCCCACCCCCCGGGCCGGCCCCGCCACCTCGGTCACGCCCCGCGGTGTTCTCGTTGTGCGGTAGCGGCTTTCAGTAGCCGACGGTGAATCGGACGCGGTGGTGGCGAGGATTCTCGATCTCGTCGAGCAGCGCGATCGCCATGTCCTCCATGGAGATCGAGGAATTGCCCTGGTCGTCGGCGATCATCTCGTCGAGACCGAACCGGAAGACGCCGGTCCGTTCACCGGGCTCGAACAGCGCGGGCGGGCTGACGTAGGTCCAGTTCACCGGGTGCGTGGTGTTCCGGAAAACCTCGAGCTGACGGCGGCCGCCCTCGGCGATCGGGCCCAGTTCGGCCGGGAACTCCGGCTGCTCGGCCAGGGTCCGGCCGGTTCCGGCGACGGTCAGGGTGCCCGCGCCGCCGACCACCAGCAGCCGGATTCCGCTGTCCGCCAGCCCTTCCAGCAGGGCCGCGGCGACCTCGGCCAGCTCGTGCTCGCTGCCGGGGACCGGGCGGGTCGCGCTGATCACGACATCGCTACCGGCACTGGCCTTCTCGACGGCGGCGGCATCGGCGGCATTGCCCGCCCACACCTCGACCTGCTCGGGCAGATGCCGCAGCCGCTCGGCGTCGCGGGCGACCGCGCGCACCCGGTGGCCCCGGCCCAGCGCCTCGGCCACGACCCGGCTGCCGGTATCTCCGCTGGCTCCGAACACTGTGATCTGCATGATGTTTCGCTCCTTCGCAAGGTTTTCGGATCAGGCCGCGGTGCGGGCCGGTGCGGGCGTGTCGGTGACGGGTTCGGGCGCCTTGGGCGCGGTGCCGGTCTGGCCGAGCAGGGTGCCGCCCAGCGCGATCGCCATGCCCAGGATCTGCAGCGGGGCCAGTGCCTGGCCGAGCGCGGCCCAGCCGATGACGGCCGCCGACAGCGGGCTGAGCAGGCCGAGGAACGAGACCGAGGTGGCCGGGGCCTTGGCGATGCCGCGGAACCACAGTGCGTACGCGGCGGCGGTGCCGATCAGGCCGAGGTAGAGGTAGCCGCCGATATTGCGGACGTCCAGCGCGGGCGGCGCGCCCTCGATGATGGCGGCCAGCGGCAGCAGCATGAGGCCACCGGCGGTCAGCTGCCAGCCGGTCATGGCGAGCGGGCTGACGCCGTCGGGGCGTCCCCAGCGCTTGGTCATCACGGTGCCGCCCGCCATGGAGGCCGCGCCCAGCAGACCGGCGATCACGCCGACGGTGTCGAGAACCGCTGTGGCCCTGAGGACTACGAGGGCGACGCCGAAGAGTCCGATCACACCGGCCAGCACCTTGCGCAGGGTGAGCCGCTCATTGAGCGCCACGGTGGCGATCCCCAGCGCGAAAAGCGGTGCGGCCGCGCCGAGTACGGCGGCGACGCCGCCCGGCAGGCGGTAGGCGGCCAGGAACAGCAGCGGCATGAAGATGCCGATGTTCAGCGCGCCCAGCACCGCGGCGCGGCCGATCCACTGTCCGTGCGGCAGCTTGCGAGTGATCGCCAGCAGCAGCAGTCCGGCGGGCAGGGCCCGCATGAGCGCGGTGAACATGGGCCGGTCCGGCGGCAGGAACGTCGTCGTGATCGCGTAGGTCGACCCGAAAACCAACGGTGCGAGGGCAGTGACGGCGAGGGTTCCCGCGAGTCCTGCGGCGCCGGCGCGTGTGGTGGTCATCGATAGCTCCTCATTGATAATCTCAACGTTGAGATAACACCATCCCGGATACCTCAGCGTCAAGTATCTCAACGTTGAGATTATTTCTGGAACCGAAAGGAGCAGGTCACATGCCCGACGCAGTCGACCAGATCACCGCGGCCTGGCGTCAGCAGCGCCCCGACGTCGACAGCTCCCCCATGGAGATCTTCGGCCGCATCTCCCGCCTGGCCCACATCATCGAGCGCGAACTCACCGACTTCTTCCGCGCTCAGGGCCTGGAGTTCTGGGAGTTCGACGTCCTCGCCACCCTCCGCCGCTCCGGCAACGACTCCGGCCTCACCGCGGGCGCCCTCAACAAGGCCGCCATGCGCACCTCCGGCGCCATCACCAACCGCATCGACCGCCTGGTCGCCAAGGACCTGGTCGAACGCGTCCCCGACCCCGTCGACCGCCGTGCCATCCGAGTCCGCCTCACCGACACCGGCCGCACCCTCGTCGACAATGTCCTGCCCTTGCACATGGAGAACGAACAACGCCTTTTGGCGGACCTCACCCCCGCCGACCGAGAAGCCTTGATCCCCCTCCTCCGCAAGTTCTCCGAATCCCTCGGCGACCTCTCCCTGGACTGAAACACAAAAGGGCGGCACCCTCTTTTCGAGAGTGCCGCCCTTCGAGCCGAATTATCCGGCCCGAGTTCACGTTTCATTCCTGCACATCCAGCAGCCATCATTGGGCAAGCAGTCCGCGGCGGGCAACAGATTCTGGACATCCTGCCCGAGCGCCGCGGCGACGAGGATCAACTCATCCACCCGGAACGAACCGGCCCGAGCCCTCCGGTCGGCGAGCGCAGCTGCCGTCATCCCGACTCGTTCCCCCAGGTCAACGTCACTCACCCCCGCCTCCTTCATGGCCCGCTCGACCCGCGCCCCGACACACCTGTCCATCCAGCCCACAAGACCGCCTTCCGCCCCTTCGCCCACCGCCACCACCGGCCCCGCCATCGCGGCCCCCGGCAGCATTTGAGCTATCGTTCGAACATGTGTTCTATTATCCGAGGAAACAAGATCGGAGTTCAACGACCCCCGCCCGCACAATCCGTGGGACACCCCGGCCGTACATAGCTCAATACAAATGTTCGGGAGATAGGTGAAACCAGTTGGCCGACAACCTTTTCGGTGACTACATCCGCCAACGCCGCCAGGCCGCCTGGCTCACCCGAACAGACCTCGCCAAGCAGGCGAACCTGTCTGTCTCCCTCATCGAAAAGATCGAACTAGGCACCCGCCAACCCACCCTCCACGCCCTGCAAATCCTCTTCGACACCCTCGACGTGGCCCCCATGTACCGCCGCCACATCCTCGACCTGAGCCTCCCGGGCCTCCTGGGCCCACCACCGCCCGCCACACCCCCGAAACCCGGCCCCGACGACCTGGCGGCCCTATCCGCCATCGAAACCCCAGCCTCCTTCTACACACTCCCAACCTTCACGATCATCGCCGCCAACCCCGCCCACCAGCAGCTGTTCCCGGGCCTACTCCCCGGCGTCAGCTTTCCGGAGTGGCTATTCCTGAATCCGGCTGCCCGAAACGTGATCGTGGACTGGCGCGAGGAGGCCCGCCGATGCCTCCACAGCATCCGCCAACTGTCGCCGAATGCCGCGACGGAGAAACGCCTTTCATCGATCCTCGCCAGTTGCAGCCAAGCCCCCGAATGGGACGACCTATGGCCCGACAAAGACCGCCGAGCCTTCAACCCCCACCTGTCAGTCCGCAGCGCCACCACCCAACAAACCCACGAACTCCGCGTCCACACCTACTCCCCCGAATACCCCCACCGCACCTGGTGGCTCTGCCACCTGGTGCCCACTCCCCCACCACCCGCTTCGTAACCCGCACTACCGATGTTTCCAGTTACCAATCGAAGGTTCAGATTCGCATGCGTCAGCTGGCTCCAAGGTCATATGCCCGACCGAATAGGCTCCGCACGCATAGGCCAGCCAGTACAATTGCTCGTCACCAACGCAGGGTTCCGAATGCGTATCGACCCAGATATTAACCACATCACCACCTGAATAGGTGACGTCCCACCAGAACCAACTTCGATTCTGCGGATCAAGCGTGAAGAGCCACTCCCGTCTACCTTCACCTCAAACCGCTCGAGCAGCATGCCACGAGGTGCATTGATCGGCTTCGAGAAGACCCGTAACCTCTCCGCCTTCAACTCCTCAGCAGTCATGATCCAAAACACTTGAACTCGGGCTGATCCCACCCCAGGCGATCACATCCATCGGATTGTCATCCTCGTCGAGCGGCGGTTCGATACCGAACTCCAAGGGGGTCCCGAACGTGGTTGGCTCACTTGGCACGCCATCACTGCCGAGAAGGTTGTTCATGCCGGCGATAAGGTTCGCCAATCGAGGAGAATTCTGCTGGTGGATCGCCTCGTGTGGCTCCCCGCGAAAGTTGTGGGTCATCCAAAGATCGTGGTGCACTTCCAAATTGACGACAGATCTTGGCCCGACCAAATCCATGTCGAGAGTCGCCAGCCGATCCTCCGTCCGAATCGATCCGTCCGAATCGATCCACTCACCTGGTCCGGAAATCGAAATCTCCTCGATGTCGGCTTCCGATCCGATGTCGCACCCGCGCATCGCAAGCAACTCTGCTGCCACCGCAGGGTCATCGAGTGGCCCGGCAAGCGGAATGGTGGTGCTGGCCTGCCGAATTCGCCTACCGCCCAGGCGCCAGCGGCACGATACCTCCGCTGGTAGGACGATCCGCTCCTGCTCAGCGAGCCGCCCAATCTCGGCTGCCCATCGGAACTGTGTTGCGATATCGGTTTCAGACGCCTCAGGCCACCACGTCCACATGAAGCTCCACCGTCGGGCACGCATGATTTCGGTCGGGCTCATGCGGGTATGACACCGATCCGCTGGGCGAGTTTGCCGAGGTCTCCGGTGGTCAGATCCCGTTTTGCGGTCCGCATCATGTGACCGACGAGTTCACGCACGGGCGGCATGGTTCGAACATGCTGGGGTGCGGCATGTTCGGCCCGCAGCAGGGCGTAGAGGGATTCGCGATAGTTCTTCCGCATGGCGTGGGCCTTGCCGACCTCCACGAAGTACTGAGCGCGACGTCCTTCATTCGGTAGATCATCGGGCGACAGGGTGGGCGCGAGGCCGAGCACCCTCGCCCGGCTCCCGCCGCTCCATCGCCGCGCTCATCCGCCAGAGTGCGACATTGGCCAGACCGAACGATTCATTGTGCGCGACAGAGGTATTCGGCATAGCAGAGGCCAGCCGACCCGCCTGTTCCACCGCCTCCGTGAGATGCGGTTCTGGGTCGATGCCCATCGTGGCCACGACGATCGACGCCTGCAGGTGCAGCATCCCGTATGTCTCTATCTCGCCGACCGTGCACACATCGCCGGCGATCTTCGAGGCCATGCCCATGGTCGTTGACAAGGCGGCCGGTAGCGCCCCCGGCCTGGAGAGCATGATCTGGCCCTGACTGAAAGCGGCAGCGGCGTATTGGGCCGGAGAACCGATGCGGTCCGCCGCCCGGCCGACCTCTTGCGCAGCGGTCCATGCCAGCGAGTGATACCCGCGTGCCCGGAGCGCCGAAGCGACTCCGTACGCGACGGTTCCGAGCACATCCCACGCCTGTTCGCTGTCGGTATCGCGGACATGCCGATAGGCGTCGGTCAACATCGGCACGAGCATCGGTCCGAGCGCGGCGTAGTCACAATCGTTGCGTAGCTTGGTCGCCTGGCAGGAATCCGCGGTGAGTTCGTCCAACGTGCGAGGCACCCGGGTATCGGTGATGTCGCCCCGCGTCCACAGCACCGTCTCCAAATCCGGTACGACCGAATGGAATCCAGCGGTCGAGCGATCCATTCGATCCTGTTCGTGCCCGGTCAGATCACCGATCGTGACTCCAAGCGCCGCTGCCAGATCCAGCAGCGTGCGCCGCGAATCCACAGGACGCTCACCATTTTCATACTTCGCGATGGCCCCGCGGCTGAGCCCGACCCGATCGGCGAGCACCTGCTGGGTGATCCCCCGCCGCATCCGAATCGCAAGAACCCGCTGCCCGATGTATCGGTCTTCGCCGCCCATGCGTGCTCCCTCGATAGCACTGACAAGCCACATGTTACGTGCCCTGCCCCGCCACGGGACAAGGTCAGCGCCGCCGGCTGCCAAGGTCTGATCACGGGGTTTCCGCCGCCGGGCTATCGGCAACCGCAATCCGGTCAGCGGCCGCCCGGCCACAGATAGGCAGGCGATCCAAGGAGGTAACGGTGGTAATCGGAAGCATGGCGGAAGCCGCGGTGCTGGGAGTACTCGCACCCGGCGGAATGCTGACAGCCGCACAGATCAGCGAGCAAGCAAAGATCAGCGGATGGTCGGCCCGCCGAGCAATCGGCCAACTGGAGTCGCACGGCCTGATCATGGCCACCACGTACGCCTCGCGCTGGTCGATCACTCCCCGCGGCCGCGCGGCCTGGACCACCAAGTTCCACAGGTACGCGCAATGAACCCGAGCGGAATCCCGCCAGCAGTGAGAACTGACACGCGGCATGCCCAAGCAGTCGGCCGCTACCTCCAGTTCTCGGATGGCTCATGGGCCATCGTCGGCGCGGACGGGTGGCCGGTCGATCTGGAGACCTATGAAGCCAACGCGGTTGAGTTCCAGAGCCGCGAACTCGAAGACAACCAAGGCGAAGATTGCTCACTTTCCTGCTACGAAGGAAATCAGCCTTGACCACGCAGGAAGGTTTCAAAATCTCCCAACGCGCGCGAGAAGTCTGCTTCCGAAATTCTTATAGTATCGAACTGGTCGTGATACGACCTGATCTCAACACTATCCTCTCCGATCAAAGTGGCAACAGTGGCGTTGAATGCGATCCCGGTTGGGTCTTCTGGATAGTGACGCTTGATTGCGTCCCACTCGGGCCGAACCCAGCTGACAGTTTCAAAGTCACGCATATCATCAAAATAGTCCGAAATCGCTCGACATACACCAATTTCCATCTGCGAGTTCTCCGCGATTACAAACCCATCATCGCCGTAGGAGAATCTCCACCCACTCTTGCCGATTACCACAACTACCCTCCTGCGAAGAAGGCCAGCGATACGCTGACGTGCAGGCTTCCCGCTCCGCAATGAATACCACGGCTATAGTCGGTACTTCAGTCCACACCCGGTCCCGAAGGTACGCTAGCCTCCTCGATACTCGGCGCCTTAAGCCAGAAGAGTACATCGGACTGTTCTGCAGAATAAAATGCATAGAAGACTTCATATGCACAGGACCGCGAAACTGGAGTATCGGCCGACAGTAAAGCATGCAAGACTGCCCACGACATCGAACTCCAGTGAAATAGCCTGTCTTCCCGCAGATCCGACAGCAGGGCGAGATCCCGAGCCAGCCGCGCGGCGGAATCGTCATACGACGCACGGCGCGCGATCTCCAGAACTGCATTGTTCCTATCGGGCCCCTTCTCACGGGATATCTTCATAAGATCGGGCATACCCAAAGCATCGAAATCGGATTGATTATCTCTCGGACCTGAAAATTCCAACTCACTCAATTTGCCGAAATGATCTTCATCGAACAGGCCCAGCAGTTCTGGATCGATATCATAGAAATCGCCCGTACCATCAGTCATGAGCTTCTCCCATCTTGGAACCCGAACGTAGTTGGCTCACGACAGCGATCGGCCGGATGGCCTGCTCACCGTGCCCGACCACTCGGGCGACAGTCTCGCGAATCGCGTCCTTCACGAGTCGATTACAGTTCCGACATCCCATGCCCTCGAAATCTGACCACTATTCGGGTTCGGCGTCAATCTAATCCTGCCATTCCACGTTGTCCGGTCTCCCCCCACCGCTCTGATACAAGAGAATTAGTGCAGTCTTCACATCGGATAAGCCGATTTTGGAGTCAGAGGCGAAGTATCGGGGATTTCCGAAGTCGAAGTAGACAAGTGGCTCGCTAGAGACATACCGCCCTCTACTGAAAACGCCCCTTCGGGACTCACTAAATAGATGCTTCCAGCATCATTTCCAATGTCAATACCGACGCCGACATGAGCTATATGGGATCCATCCGAGTTGATAGCAAATATCGTCGATAATTGCACTTCCTGCCCCCGTATGCCCCGCACCTCAACCCCGACGAGCTGGTCAACGCCGACCTGAAACGCACTCTCGCCGACCAAGTCATCACCAGCCCCGACCAGATGCACACGCGGTCCGATCGTTCTTCCACCGCGTCCAGAAACTCCCGAATCGGGTCCGCGGCTACTTCCAAGCCCCCATACACGGTTTACGCCTCAATCATTTAGTTTCAGATCAATAATATGATCGATGACCGCCGCAAGTTCCTCCCCCGATGCGGGAAGAATTGGGGAGCCTCTATGCTGTGGCAGATACGCAGTTTCGAAGAGGATTTCACCCATGAAGCTCCTTTAGATTTCAGGCGGCAATTCGGAATCCACGGAATGAGGTGACCCACCCGACCATACGACATCGATCGCACCCTCCGGATCAACCAGGTAGTGCAGCGTCTCCATACTGCCACGGCAGGGGCGATTGGCGTTTTTAATAACAACAATCATAGACTATTAACCACTTTCAAGCGCGGCAATCACGGCTTTCGGCTCCACATCTCGGGAGCATAATCCCTCAATGATGACCTCCAGCTCGAACCGGAATCAGCTAATGTTATGGCACGACATCGAACCAGTCCCGCCAACTCACATTTGCCGGCCTGGCACCGCAATTCAGGTCAGCCGATGAGGCCATCCAAGTGCCTTGCGGACCTCCTGGATATCCATCCACGTAACACCGAACGGGTCGTCACCAATCTGAATAGTGGTTCCAGATCCAAAGGAATCGACGATTACATGGGCTGGCCAATCAATACCTTTAGGAATCCGAACAGCCTCAGCATCAAAATACGTCAACCAGCCGAGCGTACTTTGCCATTCGATACGATTCCTTTCGGGATTCCCCGCCGGAATATCGGGTTTCTGTCCCGAATGCTCACCTTGATCGATCCACCTGCAGTAACGTGGAGACCAGCTCTTTACCAGAATATGAATGATGCTCCTTATCTGGTCGGGCGAGAATGCATTCTTGGGAATGCCATATTCACCCTCACTATCTGGCACGTCACCAAGTATCTGGATTATCGAATCAACACCTTCCTTTCCTCCAACCGTTAGGTGAAATCCGATCGCCCCATCTCCGAATCCGGTAGATATATGAGCACGGATACGCCCGGTCGGATCTACGAAACTGGGGTCCTCGACTGGATCTGGACGGGCTGCGCGGTCGAACATCGACATCACCGATCGAGGATCCGAGCAATCCACCCCAATCATATCGTCAGCGCCATCAAATTGCGCCCACCAGCCAACATCCACCCATTGCTGCTTGAACAAATCACTAACCCGCGCCAAATCGTTCCACATGCTCACGAACCGGTCGACCTGAATTTCCCGGCCAACCTGTTCCGAACGATTAGCCCAAGCAAGCGAAAAAGCGTACTGATGCAATCTAGACTCCATTCCGTTACGGCTTCATCACAAAGGGGGGAAGCCCTTGTTTATCAGAAATTCATTGAAGGTCACATTCCTACGCGGGTGCATCACGCCATGCCGCTCAAGAACTGAAAGATACTCTTGCGAATCGAGAATATAGAATTCACCATTCGAAATCTCTTCCGAGAACATGTTGGCAAACCCTCGAGCAACGTCCACCTTATCCGTTACGACCACGAAAGGATAGTCCTTACCGAATAGCTCTTGAAATAGCTCAAATTTCGCCCGTATCCCCTTCGCGTCCTTTGGAATCATAAATTTCAGAACAAATTTGTTCGGCCTGCCAGTGCGCGGGTCGAGCTTGACCTCCCAGTAACCCTTGAAATCAACACCGGAATGTATCTCCTGAATATAGGCATCAATCTTTCGAGAGCCGTACGGCGTGGTTGGATCCGGCAGGAACACCGACGTGCCTGCGTGTGTATCGAGGTTCAAATACTCTTCATAGGCACGGTTGTACTCGATTTCGCCCTTCTTGTTAATGAGCCCGCCCTCTCCGTCAGGTGCAAGGATGGGCTCGTCTGGAGGATGGCCCTTAGATGGTTTGCTTCCATATCGTACCGGCTTTCCAGGGCCCGACACCTCGAAGGCTGGGTTCCGACCGGACGAACCGCTAGCCGGGCCTCCGAGTCCATCGGAGCCACCTGCATTGCCTGCATCGGTATTTCGTACGCTCGGGTTTTGTGGTAAACCGCCGCTGTTCTGCGGAACTCGGTTGACAACCTCTGAACCAAGTTGGCTTCCGACTCTTGCTGGCACCCCGTCGACAGCCATCATGGCGGTCACCTCGGCCTCGAAGGTGACGCTCTTCGCCTTTTCAGTTGTTCGGATTTCCGCCATCCGCAGTTGCAGCTGTTGGACGTCGAGTCCTTGCTGGGCGACGCTCTGAGCGAGTTCGAATTTCTCCAAACTCGGCTGGCGGTCCAGGACCATTTTGATCGGGAATGCCGGGGTTGCGGCGGCGGGATTGACTATTCCGGACCCGAGCGTCGCCGGTAGTTTCGGCAGCGGTTTTATCGGCGCGGGAAGGGGCATTTCGGGAACGCCTGGGCTTCCCTTGACGCTGTTTTTGCCGAGCCTGGCGAGGACTGCCCAGACCAGGACGGAGTTGGGGTCGCGGAAGTCGGGGAGCAGCCCGGTGGCCATGCCCAGGTAGTTGAGGCCGCCGACGGTGTTGCCTTTGTCGAATTCCTTCTGGGCGGCTTTGACGTTGTCGCCCATCGCTTGCCCGATGGTGTCGATGGTCGGGAGGTTGGGGTGGTAGCCGAGTGCTTCTCCGACTGAGTTGGCCGGTTCGCCGAGGTCGGTCATTGCGAACAAGCCTGTAACCACGTGTCCGAGTGATCTGGCGGTGCCGTTGATGCTGAGCTTGTCGAACCAGGCTTTCCATGTCTTGCTGGGGTCTTCCAAGGACTCCCCGTTGGCGGCCGGCAGGTAGGCGCGGCCCACTGGGGTGAGCGAGCCGCCGCTGGTGGCCGATGTCAGGCCGGCGACGCCTTGGGCGGCCTTCTGCTGGACAGCGCCGAGCGCCGCGGCGAGTCCATCGGTGATCCAGCCCCCGGCGGTCAGGCGGGCGTCGTTGCCCTTCGACCAGAAACCGTCGCCGGAGTCGGCTCTCGGTGCCGGCAGGTGGTTGACCACATCGCCGTTGGCGTTGTATTCGGTGATCGCCCCGTTGTCGAATTTGGCGCGATAGCCGCCGCCTGGCAGCGGTTCGGCCACTCCCCGTTCGCCGGTACTGGGGTTCTCGAACGGGCCGTCGGGCTGTCCTTGGGCATTGACCGTCATGGTCGTGCCGGTGGTTCTCTTGATGCGTAATCCGGTGTCGCTCATCGCGATACCGGCGATCCCCATGGTCGGATTGGCGATGTCGATCTGGGTGGCTTGCTGGTTGTCATCGAGCTTGGCGGTCCAGCTGGTGCCACCGAGGAACGGATGCGGCTGGTTTACCGTGATTCTGGTGTCGACGACCGGTATCGGTTCGGCACGGCCGGGGAGCACCAGGACTGTTGTGGTGGCAGTGATTTCGCCGGGGTACGTGGTGCCATTGACGTCTATGGCGCCCGGATAGGTAGTGGGACTCCCTGGTATGACGGTGAGACCGGACGGCAGGGTCTTGGTTTCACCGGGAGCGGGCCAATTGATGACGTCCAGCGGACCCAACGGTAGTGGCGTCGGGGGCGTGTCCACTACATATCCTTGTTCCGCTGTGCGGACGGTCCCGTCAGGGTTGATCAGTGTGGGGAAGAATGGGGCGATGCCGGGACTGAACTTCTTAGGGGTGGCCGGGTCCGCCGGCGTGGGTTGACCGCTGGCATTCGGGGTCTGGCCACCTGTTGCCGGTTGCGGGGATGGCCGTGGCTGCTCGATCGTCGGCTGACTCGGATTCGGTTGTGCACCTGCGCCGTTGGGTTGATCATCGAACTTGTCCATCTGGTGCGGATTGGGTCGTACCGGCATGATCGGCGCGGTCACCCCACGTAGAGGTGTCGACGGGACTGCCGCAGCGGCCGGACCCCCGGCTGTCGGCTGGGCGAGTTCCTTGGCGCGCATGATGCGGTCGAACTTGCGGACGGCATCTTCGGGCGAAGAGACGGTGATGTTGTGAACCCGGGGGGGCGGGCCCGGGCGGGGCAGCCCGGTAGTTCGCGGTCATCCGGTCCCACGCCGCGGCTCGTTCGGCTACCCAGGGCGGCGGTTCGGGCGACCCGTGCAGGGAGATCGACATGAGATCTCGCGCCTTTCGTATGGGCATGACAAAGGCCCAATCCCGAACCTGGGATTGGGCCTTCACGCGGAAGCTGAAGTTGTGGGTGGGGCGGCTACGTTTCGGTGCGAGCCGAACGGCTCAGATCACGACCGAGGTTTCGCCGTTTCAGAAGAGCGGCGGTGCGCGCCGAGCTCAGGTTGTTGAAGTTGGCTACCTGGCCGCCGTGTCCGGCGCTGGTGGATCCGCTGCCGATGGGGTTGCCTGAAGTCCAGGCAGAAAGTGGGCGCGCGGATCGTGCGGAGAACATCGGTGGTGTCGAGTCGGACATGGCCGAGACCTCCTAGTGTTCGAGTCGCTCGAGGCGGGTGTAGATGTCGGCGAGGGCGTCGACTACCGTGCGGTTGCCGAGTTGGGGCCAGCCGGCGTACTGGCCCGTGTCGCGCTGGGACTGGCCGCACAGTTGTTCGCGGATGTCTTTGACATCGCTGCCGATCGGGCCGCAGAAGGCGGTGATGAAGTCCTGAATCTGGGTGACTTCGGCTGCGCTCATGGGAGCGTCCTCTCCGTGGATGAGGGCCTGGACATCGCGGCGGAATTCGTCCATGTCGATGCCGGCGGGGTCGATCTTTCCTTCGGCGCTGTATTCGCGGTGGGCCACGCAGTCGTCGGCGGATCGGCCGATGCGCTTCAGGATGGCGGCGCAGCCGCGTTTGTAGGCGTCGAGTTGTGTTGGGGTCCAGTCGGTTCCGTCGCCGCGAGAGACGGCCTCGATGCCGATGGTGTGGTAGTTGGCGTTGTTGGTGGGCCAGCCGGGCCAGGAGCCGCGGCCGGCGTGCCAGCAGACGCCGGCGGCGATGACGCGGAAGGTGCCGTCGCGTTCCAGGACCAGCTGGGCCAGTGGGCCTTCCAGGTCGGGGCGGCCGTATTGCAGGAATCGGTTATGGCAGGCCGCCCGACGCACGAAATTTCTACGCAGGCTTCTTCGCCGTGCGCGACATCGATATCCACCGCAGCCCCAGCTAGATTAGAGCATTGGATCAGAGAACTAACCGAATGTGCGGTCGATACCTTCGGAATCGGCCCGACTATCGAGGGGCAGTCACTCCGAATGCCCCGCACCAGCACGTTTCCGCTGCGCGCCAAAAAAGCTCAGTCATCAATGAGTTCGATCCCCAACAGTTTACCATGCCGATAAGTCCTGATCTCAACGATTTCCTTTTCGGAGTTATACACGTACTCGACTCGCTCGATCAGAGCCCCGGATGGATCAAGAATCTCTTCGTATGTCGTGTCATCGTCGATATCCGACTGCTCTACCACAATCATATTTACACAATCTCCTTTTCGCATAATGAAGCCCTTGCGAAGAGATCCAGACTCGTCCTGCTCGGCCCGGGTCCAGATCTCACCGCGCACGCCCGGGTAGTTGTTCGCGTGCCACCTCAATAGAGGATCTACATCCGATACGTCCAGGTACTTCACATTCTGAGGAGCGCCATCCTCGAAGATGACCTTCTGAACCATGGCGTCCTGCTTGAAAGCAGCGAAAACGAATCCCGTTTTCGGATGGTTCCCGATATCCAGGATTTCATACCACTCACCCGTCGTGAGATCGACGTCCATGTATGCAACTCGATCGGCCTCGAGATCATCGCAGATAGGGAGCAACAAGGTACTCACCACCTTCCTTCATTAGAGATATCTGAATCTTCTGCCCACCGGACAACGTCTCATGAATTACCGCTCCAATGTTATCAGCGTCACTTCTCGGCATCCACCGATTATAGGGCAATTTCCCTTTCGGAATCTCCTTCTGGATGGATTTCCTTACCTTATCTTTTTCGGTATTCCGGAGGAACTGTAGGCCGTACTTATCGAACTTAGCCACGCTGACGACCAATGCTATATCGACATCGCCAGCCGAAGGTTTGTGCACCGAGCTCCCTTGAACCAATAGCTCGACATCATCGGGATTTATGCCGCGCATGCCAGCAGCCTCAAGAACTGCGGCCTTGGCTTCTTCGAAATGAGCCTTCGAATCGAAAAGGTAAGGGAATCCACGTGTACGAACCTCCGCCAGATTGGCAAGACTCTCGTTCAGCCGTGAAACAACGTCGTCGACTCCACTAAAATCAGGGACAGACTTACGTCCCTTGATTCCGTACTGATGGAGCAGTCCGGCCACGTCCTCGCCCTGCACGTCCAGCATCGCTTGCACAGCTCGCAGATCATCGGACGATGCCCGAGCCAGCGCCATCTGCGCATCTGGCACCAGTTGCGTGCCAGCGACCCGTAGATCAGAGGGGGAACTGAGCGCAACCGACTCGCCACCGGATGTTCGGCCAAAAGTCCAATGCGAAAACTCCGCGGGATCGGCGAGACGCGATGGACTGAATCGCGGTATCACTGTTGGGGCGGCGGGAACATCGAGGAGCGGATGCGTTCCCTGCATCAGAACCGGAATATCCTCGAGCACGATCGAGGCTTCCTGGGTCACCGAATTCCGTGCCGCCGCATCGGCGTATGGCACAATATCGGGGACCGTTCCGGGATCATGTGCCGCAACGCTTTCGGCTCTCGGAGTCGTCGGGCGTGGCAGTTGCGGCACCGCATCCGGGTGCAGGTTCGAAACACCCGATTCCATTGGGTGTGGAGCGCTGATATGGGACGGTGGGATTTCGGAGTGTTGACCGAACTCCTCCACTTCCTTTGCGAGCTGTTGGCCTTGGAATTCGCGGCTGATCCGGAGTGCATCCAGCGCGGAGTCCGAAGCCTTCAGAGATGCCATGAGTTCCGGCGCGATGGCGCGGAGGCCAGCGCGGGCGCCGGCCGCGGCGGCGCCGCCGACTCCCGGGAGCATGAGCACGTTCAAGCCGAGTTGTGCTGCGGCCCCAGCGATTTCCCAGCCGCTGTGGTCACCACGGTCGTGTGCGACATCCCACAGGACGATGGCCGGGCCAATCGTCATGTCGACGAGGAAGCCGCCGGCCGCAGTCCGGATGTCGACATCAGGACGATTGGCTTCCAGAATCTGCTGACGGATCTCGGCCGGTGTGTACTTGGCTGGTGCGGTGTACCGCGCAGGTTTGGTGGGATCGGACAAAAACTGGGTCTTGTCGTCCCGCAGAAACCTCTCGACCGCAGGGTCATTCCATTGGATTCCTGCGTCGTGCAAACGACGGAATGCCGCCTGCTGAAGAGCGCGCTCGTCATCGTTGCGCGGCTCGAAGAATGCTCGTTCGAGATCGTTGCGCTGTTCGATGATGGTGTATCTGGCAGCCTCCAAACGCTGTTGAGCCACGTCGTAGGGGCTGCCTGGTCCGACCCATGGGGTCGGGCCCGCTTTCAGGATCGCCAAATCATCGGCCAGCTGTTGCGGTGTGTACTCGGGATTGGTTCGGAATCTCGTGTTGGGACTCGAGATAGAGATCGGAACCGTACCGGGAGTGCTCGGCACAGGCAGCACGCACGAGGCCGTGACCTGGATATCAGTCGTCTTCGGAACGCCGACCGGATTCTGGACCGGGATGCCCGGGAACAACGACTTCGGCCCGCTGTCGACTGCCGAACCTGGCTCGGCCGAAGTCATCGCGCCGACGATTTGATCGACGGCCGCAGCAGTCGGTGACCGCGGGTAATCTTTAGGATCGACTCCCGGCAGCGCCAGTTCGGCCAGCGTTGTCGGAGCAGGGCCCTGCTGGGGCAGGCCGCCTTGATCAGGCGGCAGGTACATCTGCTCGAGCACGCTCGGCGGCCTTGGCTGCGGACCCGGCTGCGCCTTCGGTTGGGTGGGTTGCGGTTTCGGCGTGTTCGGTGCGGGGGTTCGGGGCGTGGTAGCCGGCGGCGACACAGGATCGTTGGGCGCGGGGAGATTCGGGCTCGGATGCTGTTGCATCCGGCGCTCAGCCTCAGCGGCCAAGTCCGGGCTGAAGGGACCCGGCAACGCGGAGATCGGTCGCAGGACCGACAACGGTCGAGGAGTGACCGGAGAAGGACCCAACCCACTCGGCAAAGTCAGGTTCTCGGCACGTTTGAGGCGGTTGAAGATTCGGGCCGCGTCCATGGGAGAGGACACGGAGAAGTTGTGGATACGAACACCGGCATCCGTCGGTGGATCGGCCCCGGGAACTGATGGCATGGCAGGTCCGGACTTTCGTGATGTGGACATGTGTAAGGCCCAATCCCCTAATGGGATTGGGC
>NZ_JBHWHH010000162.1:0-16221 GCF_042732555.1 Nocardia sp. NPDC059764 | reverse complement strand
TCGCCGACAGCAGACACGAGTTGCCCGTTGTGCACACTCAGGACGGCTTTCACGTCGTCGGGCAGTGGGCGGCCGATGGTCCGCTCCAGCGCGAGAAGTTCCATGGGGCGGGCGGGATCGGCCAGGTTCTCATATGCCAACGGCACGTTGGTTCGAAGCCAGCTGACATATTCATTGAAGACTTCGAGCGCGCGCACGCAGTCAACCTAGCAAGATCGATTCGTGCGGTTACGGTCAAGCGGCACCGCCGATTCGATGCCTGCGTCTCCTGCCCACGTGCGGTGCTCAGTCGTTGGTCTTTGCTGCGGGGACACGGCCCAGGTCGCGGTCCTTGAGCCGATAGCTGTCTCCCTTGAGGGAGATGACTTCGGCGTGGTGGACCAGGCGGTCGATCATGGCGGCGGCGACGATGTCGTCGCCGAACACCTCTCCCCAGCGGCCGAAGGGCTTGTTGCTGGTCACGATCAAACTCGCCCGCTCATACCTACTGGAGACAAGCTGGAAGAACAGGTTGGCGGCCTCGGATTCGAACGGGATATAGCCGACCTCGTCCACCACAAGAAGCGGAATCCGACCCAGCTTGTTGAGTTCTGCCTGCAGTTTTCCGGCCTGATGGGACTCGGCCAGCCGCGCCACCCATTCCGCGGCGGTCGCGAACGCGACCCGATGCCCGGCCTGGCACGCGCGGATCGACAGCCCGATCGACAGATGGGTTTTGCCGGTCCCGGGCGGGCCCAGGAACACCACGTTCTCCTTGGCGGTGATGAAGTCCAGGGTTCCCAGATGAGTGATCGTGTCGCGTTTGAGGGATCTTTGGTGGTCGAAGTCGAACTCTTCCAGCGACTTCCGCGACGGGAACCGGGCCGCGCGGACGCGACCCTCGCCGCCGTGGGCTTCGCGGGCCGCGACTTCGCGTTGCAGACAGGCAGCGAGGAACTCCTCATGGCTCCAGCTCTCAGCACGGGCGCGCTCGGCGAGCCGGTCGACCGCGCCGGCCAGCGTCGGTGCCTTGAGAGCTCTTTTTCGGAGCCGACGTTGCGGGCACCGTTGGTGGATGTCTTGGTGGCCATCAGGCGATCCCTTCACTGTCGAGGTCGAACAACCGGTCGTAATCGGACAGGCGGCGATGCTCGACACTGGTGTCGAACACCGGCACCGCCGCCAGGCGCCGCGCGCGCCGCAGCTCGGCCGCGGCAGCGACATGAGCAGGATCGCTGAGTGTCTGATGGGCAGCCCAGCAGCGTTGATGGCGGCCGACTTCGCTGCCGCCGCACGTGATCACCACCTGCGACAGGTCGGCGCGGATATCGACATGGCGGCCGATCACTGAGGGGTGAACCGAGTAGTCGTTGGAGTCCAGCCGCACATAGTGATCGCGCGGCAGCCGGGTCGATAGTCGCTAGCCGACGACGGGGTCAACCGGCGGCAACTCGAGCATCGCGCTGCGGTCAGCGGCCCAGCGGTCGACCGGGCGGCAGCCCAGGCGACGATGCTGTCGCTGGTTGGCCTTGTCGAACCAGTCGCTGAGCTGGTCGTTGAAATCTGTTGGGCCGGTGAAGGTTCGGCCGGGCAGGAACGAGGTTTCCAGATAACCGTTAGCGCGTTCGACCAGACCCTTGGCTTCAGGATCGCCCGGTCGGCATTGGATCACCTTGATACCCAAAGTTCCGCGGAAGGCGTTCATCGCATCGGTCAGCTGCGGCTTGCCGCCACGCCATTGCCCGACCGCGGATTCGTTGTCCCACACCAACACTCGCGGCGCCCGACCCCACCGGGAAATCAGTTCCCAATGCCCGGCCAGCAGATCCGGGCTTTGGCGCGTCGGGATCATCACCGCCGCGATCATGCGCGAATACCCGGTCACCATGACCAGCACCGGCGGGCGACCGGCATGCCCGAACCCGAACGGGACATCGACCGGCGGGAACCATAGATCGCATTGGGCGAGTTCACCGGCCTGATACTCGGTCCGCGAGGCCGGATCGGGTGGTTTGAACAACGGCCGCAGCTGGGCGACCCGAGCGAAGAATACGGTCTTGCCGCGTTGCCAGCCGACCCGTTCCATGATGACCGTTGTCGGCATAGTCGGGAACTCGGCCAGCAGCCTCCGGATCTGCGGCTCGAACGCGTCCACGGCCGAACCGGTCGGCGCGCGTTGATATTTCGGTGGTCCGTGCGAGGCCAGAGCCTTCTTCACCGTGTTCTTCGACACTCGCAGATGCCGGGCTATCGCCCGGATCGGCATACCCTCAGCGCGATGCAGCCTGCGGATCTCCGCCCAATCCTCCACGTTCAACACCTCGTGATTCGCCACAGGGTGGTGGGTCAGCCTTCACTCGGAACCAGAAGTTCAGTATTGGACCGGAATCGACAGCAGCATGTTCAATTCGTCGTACAGCACCCCTATCGGACCCTCGACTCGCACCCGGCCATCGGATCGGGATCGTTCGGTCTCGATCACAAAATATTCGTAGCGCAGGCGCGATACCTCGGTGATCACACTGGAGCCGCCGAGATGGGCGGCGATCACGATGTCGCCGCTGGCTCGCTCGAACTCTCCGGTGTCCAGGTTGAGGATGTACCCGAAGATGCTGCCGTTGTCCGGGTCCTGTTCGAGCCAGCCAGTGCGGTTGTAGTACTCGAAGTACGTCGAGAATTCAGACACCCGGTAACCTCTCTCGATCAACCAGACACAGCGACTCCGGCGTGTACGACCCACACTCGAACTCGGATCCACCGTGAGCATCATCGCCGAACCTATCCGCGACCTGAAACCGAACGCGGAACGCCTCCGCCCAACGCACTCATCTGCCGCATACCGCGCTGACCGAACCGGCCAGCGCCGGAAGCGTGGAAGATCAACGGGCAGCAGGGTATCCGACCCTGCCGGACTGGAAATCGTCAGCACCCAGCATGGACGAGCTCAGGCGTCGGGCAGGTTACCGAGCTGGTCGAGCGCCACCTCGTACCGGCCGATCCCTATACAGAGGTCGATCGTGGCGACCTGACGGTCTCGGTCGGTGGCCACAAGGTCGCATGTGATTTCCAAGGGGATCGGATACGCGGCATCGTGAGTCAGTTGGTCGTACTCCTGGAATTCGGGCACCTTCGCGACGAAACTGGCGGTGCTTCCATCCGCCTGCCGGAACTGAGCCTCGACCCACCCAGGAAAATGATCGTCTTCGTACCGAACTGCAACTGCCTTGATGTACGTCATCGTGTGACGGATCTTCTCACCATGTCGTCGCACCCGCAGTACGGATTGGCGTCACATCGGCGGAAGGACGTCCTAACATGCCGCTGATCGCGCTGACCGAACCGGCCAGCGCGAGGCGCCGACGGCCGGAACCTGGTGCGGCGCGGAGCGCACGCTCATGCTGAATTCAGTGCAGTGAGCGGTTCATGGTGCCAGAGGTGGCCAGGTTGTGAACTTGGCATCTTGAACGCGGTGGGTGATCTGTCGATTTCGCTGCTTCGGAGTCCATCCGTTGCGGAGAGCCTTGCGAATGATCTCCGCGACCACACCGGGCGTGATGACTGTGCCGTGGTCGACCCAGGTGACCATGCGTTGTCCCTGGCCTTCGGCGATCTCGACGACGATGGCGAGACCAGGTTCGTCGTCAGGTGCGACGACCCATCTGAAGCGCTCGCCGTCAACGTCGAGAATTCGAGTTCCCGTGCGCGCCAGACCCATCACCCCACTCAACACGATGAAGCCCCAGAACTCGAATATCCGCTCATGCCGCATACCGCGCTGACCGGACCGGCCATCGTCTGCAGGTCGGGGATCAACGAACTGCGGCCAACCGAGACGGCCGAACGGCGTGTGATTGGTACCGGCGCATTCTGGCCGAATCTCTATGGCAGCCAGCCGGATGCGCCACCGGCCAGGATCTACAGTGAGGTTCTGGACGGTTGGATCGAAAGTAGGAAGACCGAAGTTGAGCGCTGGTTTCCCCGATGGCGGAGCACGTAGAGGGTTCGATCGGGCTGCCGCCGAATCGGCCGCAGCCGACTTCGTACCTCCCGAGCCGGGTATGTGGTATCTCCAGGTAACGCGGACCCGCGTCAGTGGGAATGAACCGTTGGTGACGCTCTCGGAGTTGTTCGACGATGGCACCGAGTTCCGGAAGATCCAGCGATTTCCGGATGGTCGCACGGGGCTCGCCGGAGGATCCATCGATACCGAACTCACGTGGTTGGACGAGGAACCGGTCCCCAGCATCGAAGACCTCTCGAACGACCCGAACCTCCACGCCGTTCGGATATCTCCGTCGGAGTTCCAAACGGAGTGGCTGGTTGCCGGCGGTTGGTGACTGACCGCGAACATCCTCAACTGCCGCATACAGCGCTGACCCGACCGGCCAGCGTGGGGCGGCGGAAGATCAATGGGCAGAGCGCCGCACGGCCGCTGGCAGTGCGCGTTCATGCCGATGAGCGCGAGCCGACTGTCCCAGCCCGGGAACAGATAGAGCGCGCTCACACGAACGATCGCTGTGATGCGGTCCTGTAGCTGCGCTACCTAGAGGGCCCATTCGTAGCCTGTGACTTCCGCGGGGATGAACTGATGGTCGTCTGGAGGGCACGTGGCGTGGCCGAACAGCGCGGTGATCTGTAGCGCGGTCGCAGGTTGCCGCGCGGTCATCGCAAGTTGATATAGGCGAGCGCCCAGACCATTCAACTGGTCTGGACTTGCCGGGATCAAGGGGACATGGATGACGTTACCCAGCCCGTAATCGACTGTGCAGGTGAATGTTCCGCCTCTGCCCAGGCTCAAACAGATGGTGGTGCCGCATGCCGGACAGTCAAGTTCGAGTTCCTCCTCGATCAGGCAATCCAGCTTCTCGGCCCATACCGTCTCGTCCTCGAAGGCCAGCATGGATTGCAATCGACCGATGAAGTCCTCCGGAGCGTGATCCTCCTCGCCGGGAGCTACCGCCAGATCGTCGTGAACCATGTTCAGCAACAGCGTGATTGCGACATCATATTGTCGAGCCTCCTCTGCGACTCCGCCGGCGTTGATGAGGACCCCGCTCGCCAGCGTGATGGCATCGGATCGGGCATCTGACATTCCAGTCGCTGCCACATGGGCCAGCGCGGGCAGAGCTGCGCACGCATCCACCGCACCGTGAAGGTGATAGAGCTCGTTCCAAAGCTCGCTCCAAATGGATCGGTCCGTCTCGCCATCGGAGAGGCGTTGCAGAAGGGAGGCGGCCTGGGGGCGAAGCTGGTTTGGCACGATCGCAATTCAACCACCGTGCCAGAACTGCGGTTCAACAACGTAGTTGGACCGAGTATCCGCACATGTCGCTTCCCGCGCTGACCGAACGGCCAGCGCAGACTGCGGAAGGTCAACCAGCCAAGGCGATCCGAGGTCCGCGAACAGCCCGCCGTCCCGATCGTGGTGCGTAGCATCAGCGGACGGGTCCATCTGCGCAGAGGTTCAGCGCACCGGCGAGAAGCTGGTTCATCATGGCGAAGGCATCTGAGTTTTCGGACATCTCGATTGGCGCCGATCTCGTGGTGACTTTCTCGACATTCACCTTCAGAGCCAAGGATGGGGGGATCGCTGGCGACGAGATCAACTCGTCAGCCCGCCTGCGGTGCGAATGTCCAGTGCGGGCGTATTTCAGAGGAAAATGATGGTGCGCCTATCGAACGACCGGGTACCTCTCGAATGCCAGTCATCGTGCGCCGGCGAATGCATGTCCGATGCGCATGGGCTCAGAGTGCTTGCCAAGTCCAGGGCTTTGGTACCAGCCCTCGGAGGCACGCGATCCGGTGCTTGGCTTCGGTCGCGGCGGATTGCCGGGTATCCGATCGGCCGAGCGCGAAAGCGACCCACCGGAACTCTTGAATATCGGCAAGCACCCGGTAGTCCGGCCACCGGGTCACGTCGTAGCCGCCGTAGGCATCGACGAAGCTTCGATACTGGTCGTCGGTGATTCGGTGGAAGTCGGTGTGGTCGACTGCTAGTTGAATGAGATCCCATTCGGGCCAACCCACCGACACTTTGTCGAGGTCGAGCACTGTGGGTTCACCGGACGGCGGCACCACCAGGTTTCCTTGCCAGGCGTCGCCGTGTATGACGCATCGCTGCGATGGCTCGTCCAGTTCGTCATAGCGCTGACGCAGCCGTGCGTACTGCTCCAAAAGCCAAGCGCGGTCGGCTTCGGTGATCGTGGTTGCGGACTCGACGGGTTCTCGGACCCCGTCGAATGGCGCGTATGCCGGAAGTGGGAAGTCGATCGGGGGCGTGAGCGCGTGTAACTGGCGGAGCATTCTGCCCAGCTCTTCGGGGGTGGACGGCCGGTGATCTGGGATCAGAGTCCACCAGGTCACGGGCCGTTCGTCTACGAGCGTCGGTTGTGGAATCGAGTTCACCGCTTCGACGGTCGTGATCCCATTTTTGTTGAGCCACTGCGAGATACGCAGCTCTCGCTGTGCCGTCCGATAGCTGTGTGGCTGGCCGACCCGCGCCACGATGCCGTCGGGCAATTCGAATATCGCGTGTGAGCCGTCGCGGACGGTTATCGCGCCACGGGCATCAACGTTGCTGAGTTTCGCCGCCCGGTTCAGCACCTCGGCGGCGGTCGCCGCCTGCTGCCTGGACTGGTTCATTTGGATACCCCAGACGTCTCACAGTCGTCTGTAAGCGCGCTGTACAGGTCGTGGACCTCGGGGATGGCGAGATGTTTGATCGAGGCGCGAGACAGCACCTGCAATTCATCGCGAATGCGTCGGGAGTGAAGGGTTTTCGCGTGGGCAGCGGCTTGCATGCCGAGCTTGGTCGCTTCCTTGGGGTCGCCTATCCGCATGGTCAGCGTGGCCAATCGTGTGAGCGAAAAAGTTCGTGACCGAGGGTAGCTTTGGCCCTGTCGTCGGATGGCTTGGCCAATTCGTGGTGCTGCCAACTCCATTTGGTTGCGCGCCAAGGCGACCGGGATGAGGGCCTTACCGGTGCTGCCCAGGTGCTCGGCTTCGTCGTAGTAGCACATCCAGGGCGCATCTTCGCCGGGCGTGCTGTCGGCGAAATAGTCGTCTGAACGTGTGATCTCGGCCAACGTCTCGTCCGTGCGACCGAGTGCGGCAAGGAACTGTGCGCGTAGCGCGCTGAGCATGGCGCGGGCGGTGGCCGAGAGTCGATCGGAGCGAACTTGGGCGAGTTCGATGAGTGACAGCGCGTCGTCTGCGCCGCTGGTATACGCCGTCGTTCGGGCCATGTCGGCGAGCGTGCTCGCTCGTAGTTCCCACGATCCGGCGGCGTCTGCGCACCAGAGGGCGAATCGGGAGTGCTGGTCTGCGGTGGCGAAGTCGGCGATATCGAAGGCAGCAAAGGCTGCGACGCCGCTCAGGTTTCCAACCGCCTCGAATAATGCCCGACGGGTATCGGCTGCGGTCCTTCCTCGCACGAGCGGCGCGAACGCGTAAAGCTGTTGACTGGCAGCGGTATTGGCAGACCCACCGCCGTAAAGGTTCTCGGCAGTCGCGGCACGGCGGGTGGCTTCTTTCACCTGCTCGACATCGGACCACGCCACGGTTCCGACGCACCCCGGCTCAGGCGCGTACGCGGCGGGCACGGATTCGAGGTTGAACGGGCTGAGCACATTGGAGGTGAGCGACTTGCCGGGCTCATCCGTGGTGGCGAGCGAGGTCACGGCCATTCGCCGCCTCGCCTGCCGATCGCCGTCCGCCTGGGCGCGAAGGGCGACAAGCGCACCGTTTGCCTCCAGCGCGTTGTCGATTGCGGCAACAACCTCGGGCGAAGGGAGATTGGAGTCCTCCCACTCGGTCATGGTGACGTACTGGCGTGAGTAGCCGATCATCGACGCCAGTACGCGCTGAGATATATCCGCCTCTTTCCGTAGGCGCTTGATCTCGCGCGCCAGTTGATCGGCAACCGTTGGCGGTCGCCGATCGGGTTCGATCGTCGGGTCACCCTCACCCCTGGTCATGGGTTCATTCTGGTCTACCGCGCGGGGATGGCAAGTCCGCTTTCGTAGCGACTTGCCATCTTTCTTGCCTGGCCAACGCCGCGGTTTGCTCGTTGTGAACGACACCGCGAATCGCGCGGCTCGCATCCAAACGATGAAGGAGCACTGATGAACCGAGGCAACAGGCTCTTCATGTTCCCTGGTGGCGTGTTGGAGCTTCAGGCCAGCGGGGACGAGTCCGAGGACCATTTGGGGTTCTACCTGGAATTCCTCGAGTTCGGCGGAGACGACGGCGAGGATGAGTTGCCGCAAGAGAGGGCGGATATGCGTTACAGGCCAACGTGTTTGGGATACCTTCGGACCGATGTTTCCGGAGTTGCCCAATTGTGGGACCAGAGCCAAATCCGCAAACTCGCAACACGTTTGGGCTACGACTTCGCCGACATGGTGGTTTACGACCCCCGTTTCGGGCGGCCACCGTTGGCGCGGCTGAAGGCGCAAGCGACCCGGTTGGACGCGGAAGCGGTCATAGTCCCCAGCCCCGAGCATTTCGAGGGCGCGGAGATACCGGGGACGCTGGTGCGGCAACTCGACGTGATCACCGTGACGCCGGAGGAGACCTACGCCCGGCGCATGATGCCGCCCTTTCGGGATCTCCCGCCCGCTCGTGCGGACGGCGCGTAGGCGCGTGGGTCATCGGACCGGCTGTGTCGGTCCGGACCCATCACCGGTTACGGCCGTGGTGTCCGTGGTGCAAGAACTGGGGCGACGGCGGCGACATCCACGAACCCTCGCCCGACCCGGCCACATGAACACAGTGACCGCATAGCACGCGCGAGCGTGGTCCAAACATGTTGTAAATCAACCTTTTATGACTGACTGACAAACCCAGGGGTTGTCGTGTCCGTGCTGATCGAATTCGCTGCGTTGATACTGTCGTGCGTCGGTGTCGTGGTGGCCGTGGGGTGGGGCGTCTGCGACGACCCCGCACCGGCCGAACCTGCGAAGGATGAATGGCTGCTCATCGCCGACGGCCGCACATTTCATCGCGTTCCGGTCGCCAACTCCAACCGCCTACACGGCCGACACCGTGCATAGATCGGCCATCGCTCCACGTGCCTCGGGCCTGCGCTCGGCCGCTCTGATCCTCGAGTGTCGGCGTCCGATCCCGGAGCCGGATCTCAGTTCGTCGCAATGGTCTTGCGGTGCACCGGGCCGTGCGCGTCCTGGCAGTGCGGGATGTGGTCGTGGTCCTCGTCGGGGCATTCCGCGTGGTCGGTGTAGTCGACCTGCAGCACGCTGTGGTCGATGTGGTGCTTCTCGGCCAGCATGTGGGCGACCGCGGCCCGCACCGCCTGACTGTCGGTGTCCTCGGCGACCAGGATGTGCGCCGACAATGATGGGGTGCCCGAGGTGATCTCCCAGATGTGCAGGTCGTGCACCTCGATCACGGAGTCGACCGCGGCCATCTCGGCGCCGATCTCGACCGGGTCGAGGTAGGCGGGCGCGGCCTCGAGGAAGATGCGGCCGGAGGCGCGGACCAGGCCCACGCCGGCCTTCACCATGAGCACCACCACGATCAGGGTGGCGATGCCGTCGGCGCGGGCGAAGCCGGTGAGCATGATGATCAGACCGGCGACCGCCGTGGCGATGAAGGCGAACAGATCGTTGAGGATGTGCTGGTACGCGCCCTCGACATTGAGGCTGGTGCGGTTGGCCTTGCTGATCATCCAGCCGGCCAGCACGTTCACCACGATGCCCGCCAGCGCGGTGACCAGCACCAGGCCGCCGGTGACGTCGGGCGGGTCGATGAGGCGGCGGATGGCCTCGTAGGTGAGCCAGCCCGCGAGCCCCAGCAGGGTGAGGCCGTTGGCCTGGGCGGAGAGGATCTCGGCGCGCTTCCAGCCGTAGGTCATGCGGCCCTCGGCGGGCCGGGCGGCCAGGCGGATGGCCCACAGCGCCAGCACGATCGAGGCGGCGTCGGTGAGCATGTGCGCGGCGTCGGAGAGCAGGGCCAGCGATTGGGCGACCAGACCGACGACGACCTCGCCGAGCAGGAACACGACGATGACGGCGAGCGCGCCGGCCAGCCAGCGTTTGTCGCTGTCGGCGGTCGCGCCGTGCGAATGCCCGGCGTGATCGTGTCCGTGTGAATGCCCGTGGTCGCTCATAACCCTCCTCCGTTGCCGCTCGAACAAGACCATATGCATAAATCGCTATGTGTGCAATGTTTGGGACACGTTCGATTCGACCGGATTGCCTGAAATGTGCTCCGACCTGGTCATGAGAGATCGCGGAAGGTCATGAGGAACCCGGCGAAGGCGATCACGACCGCTCCGCCTCCCCGCGCTTCGCGATGAAACCCAGCGCCCGCAGCCACAGCCAGGGCCAGTCCCGGACCCAGAGCCCGGTGAGCATGACCCCGACCAGCATCAACGCCCCATAGAGGGGGGTCCGCTGCGGATGGCGACCCATGACTCCTGCATACGCCTTTTCCCGCGATCGGGCATGCGTGACCCGCCGGGTCCATAAAATCGAGAGGGTGAACGCAATCCTGACAACCATCGGTGTCGTCGCGGTGATCGGTCTCTCGGGCGCGGCCTACGCGGCCTTCCTACTCCTACGGGGGCGTAAATAATTCGCTGACAATGGTTTTCACGCCGTCCATGATCAGCTCTGCACGCGCGGCCAGGGGTAGAAGGCCAGGTGGATCAGCAGCACCACGAGTCCGGCGAGCAGGAGCGCGGCGACCGGGTGCGCGCGTCGCTCCAGGTAGCCGATGGTGCGAAACAGCGTGGGGAACGGGACATCTCGGGTGAAGACCATGGCCAGCACGCTGGGCACGACGACCCACATCAGGGCGATCAGTCCGTAGAGCACGTACGCGCCCAGATAGGAGTGCGGGTTCATGCCGCGGTCGGTGATGGCGAACAGCACGCCGAAGGCGTAGGTCGCGAAGGCTGCCGTGAGATAGCCCGCGCCCAGCAGCGTGATCACCGAATCCGTCTTGGTGACGCGGCCGTTCACGGTGATGGTGCGTCCCGCCACCTGCTGTACGACGGGTTCGGGCGGGGTGGTCAGTTGCGGGACCGCGTAATAGGCGAGCAGCACGATCACCGTCACCACGACCACCCGCACGATCGAATGCTGGGTCTCGAGATGGCCGACCGTGTTCGAGATGGTGGGCCAACTCGCCAGGCCGAACACCGATGCCAGTTCCGATACGGCAATGGCCAGCGCGGCCAGACCCCACATGCAATAGCCCCAGAATTCGACCGAGTGACCCGCGGGTGCGGGTACGAGCTTGGGGCCGATAACCTCCGTCATGCTGCCGTTGTAGCACTGAAATGGGGGTCTACCTGCGAGTATGTGCAGTCGATGCCAGGTTGTCACGGGTCCGACACCTCGTGGTACCGGCGGGTCGGTTCAGGTGTGCCGCAGTCGATTAGGACCGCGGGGTCCGATTCCAGCGACCCGCCGGTTCACCGCTACTTGCCGTCCGCGGTCAGGCGGCCGGCGGCGCCCCAGCTGTCCGCGGGGGTCTCGTGGATCCAGACCTGCACGGCCTCGGCCGGAATCTGATACGCGTCCACGAACGCGTCGGTGATGCGGCGCACCAGATCCCGCTTCAGCTCGACGGTGCGGGGACCCTGCTGCACGGTGACGATCGGCATGATGTTCTCTCTTTCGTGAAATCCATTGGGACTGAGAACAGTTCACCGGATATTTCGACGCCGACCAATGGGCAGCTCGCGCACGCAGCGATAAGCGATCCTTATCGCCGCGCGCTCGCCAGCAGCGCGCCCAGCAGGCGCAGATTCGGCGAGGCCGCATCAGCTCGCACGGCCAACGCGATCGGCAGGCTCATCCCCGGATCGGCGAAGGGTCGGAACGCGACCCGTGGGTTGTGCACCTGCCGGGCATTGGAGGCGTACACCACCGTCCACATGGGCGAGCCCGCGCCGATGGCGGCCAGGGTGTCCTGCAAGGTGGTCGACGAGGGCGCGGGTGTCGGTTCGAATCCGGCTCGCGCGCACGCGGTCAGCACCAGATCCACCAGGGCCGGGTGATTGCGTCGCTCGGTCAGCCGCAGCGGCACCGCGGCAAGATCGGCCAGTCGCACCGAATCCTGGTTCGCCAGTGCGTGTTTGGCGGACAATGCCACCACCAGCGGATCGTCCCAGGCGGGTAGGAAGTCCAGGTCCGGGGTCTCGCCGGGCGCGGGGGAGCGGACGAAGGCCGCGTCCAGACTGCCGTCGGCCACCTGTGCCAGCCGGTCACGCACGGGCAGCGCCACCAGTTCCACCCGCACCCCGGGCGCCTGCTCGGCGAAGGTGTCCAGGACCGCGTCCAGTCGTTCGGCGAGCCCGGTCACCGTCCCGAGCCGGAAGACCTCCGCACGGCCGCCCGCCAGATCCGCGACCGACGCCCGCGCCTGATCCGCGGCGGCCAGCACGGCCCGGGCCGCGGGCAGGAAACGCTGGCCGGCCTCGGTGAGCAGCACCCGTCGCGGGGAACGGTCCAGCAGCTGCACCCGCAGGTCCCGCTCCAGCCGCCGCACCTGCTGACTGACGGCCGGCTGCGCGATGTGCAGGCGCTGGGCCGCGCGCCCGAAATGCAATTCCTCGGCGACGGTCACGAAGTACCGCAGTTGGCGCAACTCCATAATGCTCAGGCTAGATAGCGGCCGTACCAATCGATCACGCGCCGCCAGGCTTCGGCGGCGGCGGTGGGCTGGTAGCGCGGGCCGGTGTCATTGAAGAAGGCGTGGTCGGCGTTCTCGGCGACATAGCTCTCGTGCGGCAGACCGGCCTGGTCCAGGGCGGCCTCGGCGGCGGGCCGGGACGCGTCCACCCGGGTGTCGAGCGCGCCGTAGACCGCCAGCACGGCGGCTGTGGAGCCGGTGACGTGGCCGCCGTCGGGGAAAGGGCCGTAGAAGGGGGTGGCGGCCGCCAGCTCGGGGGTGCCGGAGGTGAGCAGCAGCCAGGTCAGGCCGCCGCCGAAGCAGAAACCGGTGGCGGCCAGCCGCTTTCCGGGTACCCGCCGCCCCAGTTCGGTCAGGCCCGCGCGCAGGTCGGCGAGGAAGCGATCCTGGGGAATCCTGCTCAGGGCGGCGGTGGCGGCGGCTTGATCGGTGAAGGTGGCGGTGCCGCCCTCCTCGGAGAGCAGATCCACGGCCAGCGCCGAATACCCCGCGCCCGCGAAACGGCCGGTCACCGAACGGATGTGGTCGGTCAGGCCGCGGTTCTCGTGAATGACCAGCACGCCGCCGCGCGGCTGGGCCGCCTCGGCCCAGGCGGCCTGCAGGGTGCGGCCCTCGGGTCCGGCGAAGGTGATGGGAGTGGCCGGTACCGCGTTCGCGGCGCCGGGCGGCGCGGACGACGGGCTCGCGGAAGGACCGGCGGCGGTCGTGGTGGGAGTCGACTGCTTGGCCGATTCCGCGCAGGACGCCAGCAGCGCCACCGCGGCCGGCGCTCCCATGCCGAGCAGACCCAACCGGCGCAGCGCCTCGCGGCGGCTGAGCAGGCCCTCGACGTGGTCGGTGGCGATTTCCTCTGCGATGTAGCGCTGCAGCGGCGTCATGCCCTCAGCCTAGGCCACCCCACCGACGCCGGTCCCGGAGAGAACGCTGTGGAAATGCTCGAGGCACGGGTTACCGGTAGGCGTTGATGTCGAACGCCCCGTTGGACCGCCGGAACGATTCCGCCGAGTCCGGCCACAGCAGGGTGACGCGACCGGTCTGCTCGTCGCGGTACCAGCTGGTGCACCGGCCCTGGGTCCAGACGGTGTCGCGGGCGCGGTGCTCGATATCGGCCATGGAGGATTCGACGGCCTCGGGCGTGACCTCCAGGACGGTCTCCGGTACCGCGGCCAGGTGGTCGAAAGCGCTGAGCACGTAATCGATCTGGGTCTCGATCACGTAGATGGCCGAGTTGTGGCCGAGCGCCGCGTTCGGGCCGTCCAGGACGTACATGTTGGGGAAGCCGTCCACGGTGGTGGAGGCGTGGGCCGCCATGCCGTTGCTCCAGCGTTCGGACAGCAGGGAGGTGCGGCCGTGGATGCGTTTGGCGATGGACGGGCGGGTGGCGTTGAAGCCGGTCGCGAAGACCAGCACCTCGAGGTCGTGGGCCTGTTCGCTCGCGGCGATGGCGAGGCCGTCGCTGATCCGGGTCAGCTCGGTCGACTCCAGCCGGACATTGTCCTGTTGCAGGGCCGCGTAGTACTCGTCGGAGAACAGGATTCGCTTGCAGCCGATCTCGTAATCCGGGGTGAGCCGCCGCCGCAGTCCGGGATCGCGGACCTGCCCGGCCAGGTGGTCGAGCGCGCGGCGGCTGAGCAGATCGATCTCCGGGTGCCGGCGGCGGCGCGCGGCGATGCTGAGCTCCGCCTCGGCGAACAGCTCGTCCCGCAGCGCGGTGATGGACTGCGGGTCGGCGGCGAATCCGGCCAGTTCGTCGGGGGTGTAGAAGCGGTCCCCGCGCGGCAGCACGTAGGCGGCGGAGCGCTGGAAGACCACGACCTCACTGGCCTCGCCCGCCAGCCGCGGCAGGATCTGCACCGCCGACGCGCCCGTGCCCACCAGTCCGACCCGCTTGCCGACCAGGGAGACCTTCGGATTCCAGCGCGCCGAATGCCAACGGCGGCCCCGGAATTCGGTGAGATTCGCGATCGGCGGGATCTTGGGTTCGGTCAGCCGCCCGGTCGCGATCACCAGATTCGCCGCCGAGAACTCACCCTGTGCGGTGCGGACCCGCCAGCGCTCCTCGGCTTCGAGCCATTCCGCCTGTTCCAGTGCGCAATTCAGCCGCAGATACGGTTCGAGGGCTTCCTGCTTCACACAGGAGCGCAGGTAGTCGTGAATCTCCGCGCCCTCGGCGAACACTCGCGACCAGCGCGGATTCGGCAGGAACGAGAACGAGTACAGGTGCGCCGGAATATCGCAGGCCACACCGGGATAGCGGTTGTCGCGCCAGGTGCCGCCCACATCCTCGGCCTGTTCGATGATCACGAACGATTCCCGGCCCCGGCGGGCCAGCTGGATGCCCATGCCGATACCGGCGAACCCCGCGCCGACGATCAGGACGTCGACCTCTTCCGGGGCAGGTGCCACGGTGACATTCGAAGCCATGGCGTCAGATCCAGCCGTACTGGGTGGTGCGCTGCCGCAGGGTGCGGCCCAGCTCGCCGGCGATCCGCTCGACATCCTCGACGGTGAGGGTCAGTCCCGCCTCGGGACCCGATTCCGGCGCGAGCCGCCCGTCGAGCAGCAGCCCGCCGAAATCGTTGGCGCCGCAGTTCAGCAGCTCGACCGCCGCCGTCACACCCAGCCGCGGCCAGGCCGCCTGGATATTGTCGATCCGCCCGTGCAACAGCAGTCGCGCGACGGCGTGCACGGCCCGGGACTGCCGCCGCAGGCGTTCCGGCACCTCGGGCGTGCGGTATCCGGCCGCCGCGGTGACGGGATCCATGGGCATGGCGATGAATTCGGTGAAGCCGCCGGTGCGGTCCTGAATCTCGGCGAGCAGCCGCAGATGCGCGAGCTGCTGCGCCGGCGTCTCGATATGCCCGTACACCATGGTCGCGGTGGAGGTCAGTCCCGCGCGATGCGCGGCCTCGATCACCCGAACCCATTCGCTCACCGGCAGATCCGGCCCGCCCTTGAGCCGGGCACGGACGTCGTCGTCGAGAATCCGTGCCCCGGTGCCGGGCACCGACCCGAGCCCGGAAACCTTGGCCCGCACCAGGAATTCGTCCAATGGCACTCCCAGCCGCGCTGCTCCGTCGAGCAGCTCCTCGGGCCGGAAGGCGTGTAGATGCAGGGGTGCGCTGCCGGTGACGGCCGAGACCAGCGACAGATAGTCGTCATCACTGTCGGCGGGCAGCGGGCCCTGCATGCAGATCTCGGTAGCGCCGAGCTCATACGCTTCGGCGACGAGGGCGGCCAGCCGATCCCGCGCGGCCGAGCCCGACACCGCGGCCGTGTCCAGGTTCCGATTCACGACATAGGTAACGGCATCGCCCACACTCTGCTTCCGCACCGCGTCCGCGAGTTCCCCCAGCCGGTCCAGCTCGGGGCCGTCGGTCTCCAGCAGCGCGAGGTACCCCGCGTCCGGCAGGCCCGCGGGATTCCGCTCCGCCTCGGCCAGCCATTCCCGCACCTGACCCACGTCGGGCGACCCGACCTCGGCGATACCACCATCCACGATCGCCACGATACCGCCGCCCTTTCGGACCGCTACCGCGCCCGCTGGTGGCCGGGACTTCCGTGCGGACACGCGTTCGGCCC
>NZ_JBHWHH010000161.1:0-16259 GCF_042732555.1 Nocardia sp. NPDC059764 | reverse complement strand
GATTTGAGGTGTGGCGTCACGGCGTTTCTGGTTGGTCGAGGATCGGCGTGTCGGAGTCGGTCAGGATTCCCCACACCTCCCCACGGGGGTGCCCCACCCCGCCCCACATGTGCCGGAAATGCACGCTATCTGCGGGTTTGCTGGCGGTTGTCGGGTACCCGCCGGCGCGCGTCGCGCGTGTCGGGGGAACTGCGCGAAATCTTCCCCACCATCGTGATAGCTGGTGTGACCTGCGAAGTTCGCCAAGCGGGGACCGAGATCACCGGCGCTTTCGATTGAAAGTGGGGGAAAGTGGGGTAATGTGGAGCCCGCACTACAGGAGGCCGAACAGTCGAGAGGGTGATCCGGCAGGAGGTGTCGAGACGTGTTTCTCGGGACCTATACCCCTCGATTGGACGACAAAGGGCGACTGACGTTGCCTGCGAAGTTCCGGGACGAGCTGGCGGGAGGGTTGATGGTCACGAAGGGACAGGACCACAGCCTTGCCGTTTATCCCAAGGACGAGTTCACCGCGCTCGCGCGGAGAGCCGCGGCCGCGTCCCGATCGAACCCGCAGGCCCGAGCATTCGTCCGGGCCTTGGCGGCTTCCAGCGATGAGCAACGTCCGGACGCACAGGGCCGGATCATGCTGTCGGCAGAGCATCGCCGCTACGCGAATCTCTCCAAGGATTGCGTGGTGATCGGCTCGGTCGACTTCCTCGAGATATGGGACAAGACGGCTTGGGATTCCTACCTCGCCGAGCACGAGGAGGACTACTCGCAGGCCAGAGACGAGTCGCTGGGCGAGATCTTCTAGCCCGAGCGAGGCGAGTGCCCTGCGGCCTCTGCCCGACGCCGACCCTGACGTACTTCCCCAACGCCAGGTGCGGTGCTTCGGTCAGAGACCACGGGGCATTCGCCCTAATTCGAAGGTCGTTTGTGAAAAAGGCCACCGTCGCGCGCATCCGATGTGGCCGTGCGAATGAACGTGAGGCAGTGAATTCCGGGAGGTCCTAGGTGAACCAGAGCAATGACGGCCCCCGCCATGTTCCGGTTCTCCTGCATCGTGCCGACGAAATCCTCGGTCCCGCACTGCGTTCCGAGGGCGCGGTCTATCTGGACTGCACGCTCGGTCTCGGCGGTCACGCCGAGCACTTCCTGCGCACCTACCCCAACATCAGACTCGTCGGCCTGGATCGCGACACCGCCGCGCTGAAGCTGGCGGGGGAGCGACTAGCGCCGTTCCAGGACCGGATCACCCTGGTGCACACCAGATATGACGGGATCCCCGCCGCGCTCGAACAGGCCGGTCTGCCCGTAAAGGGTTCGGTCAGCGCCATTCTCATGGATCTGGGCGTGTCCTCCATGCAGCTGGACGAGGCCGATCGCGGGTTCGCCTACTCGGTGGACGCGCCGCTGGACATGCGGATGGATTCCAGCACCGGCCCCACCGCGGCCGACGTGCTCAATACCTACAGTCACGGCGAACTGGCCCGGGTGCTGAAAACCTATGGCGAGGAACGGTTCGCGGGCAAGATCGCCTCGGAGATCCTGCGGCGGCGTCAGCGCACTCCGTTCACCACGAGCGCCCAGCTGGTGGAGCTGCTCTACGACACCATTCCGGCCGCGGCCCGGCGCACCGGCGGACATCCCGCCAAGCGCACCTTCCAGGCCCTGCGGGTGGAGGTGAACCGCGAGCTGGAATCGCTGGAGGCGGCGCTGCCCGCCGCGCTGGACGCGCTGGCTCCGGGCGGTCGCATCGTGGTGATGAGCTATCAGTCCCTCGAGGACCGGGTGGTGAAGGTGGAGCTGGCCAAGCGGTCGGCCTCGCGTACGCCGCTGGACCTGCCGGTCGAATTACCCGGCATGGGACCGGAATTCAGGATCCTGACCCGCGGTGCGGAGAAGGCGACGGAGCAGGAGATCGAGGAGAACCCGCGAGCCGCTCCGGTGCGCATGCGGGCGGCGGAACGTATCGCAGGGGAGGACCAGGCATGAGTGGTCGGGCGCGGAGGCGCCGCTCCATCATCCAGCGCTTGCGGAGCGTAACCATGGAGCGCTCCGCTCATGCCTCAGAACGGCACAGCATGAACCAGAGACGACGTGACGGGGCGCGACAGCGCCGGGGCGGCGGGCGGTTCCGGGCCGCGACCCGAGAGATCGGAGCCGCGCTATGACGATCAAGACGCAGGTGAGCCGGGGGGCCCGCCGGGTGCAGGCCGCCGAGCGGGTCAAATCGGGTGCGGCGCAACGGGCCTACGCCCGGCGCCGCAATCGCGAGGGCGGCGTGGAGCTGCCCGGGATGCGCCGCGGCCGGCGCAGTGAATCCATCCCGCGCGGGCGGATGTCCTTCGTGGCCACCATCATCGCGCTGCTGGGCTGCGGTCTGGCCTTGACGCT
Source organism: Nocardia sp. NPDC059764 (assembly GCF_042732555.1). NCBI lineage: Bacteria > Bacillati > Actinomycetota > Actinomycetes > Mycobacteriales > Nocardiaceae > Nocardia > Nocardia sp. NPDC059764. Next base: position 13,880 of record NZ_JBHWHH010000161.1, on the reverse strand, counting down.
GTTGCTCACCACCCGCGCCACCGAGGACAGCTACCAGCTCGGCGATCAGCGCCGCGCCAATCAGAAGCTGTCCGACGAGCGCGACGCGTTGCAGCGCGAGGTGGCTGCGGCCGACTCGGCGCCCGAATTGGCCCAGCGCGCCGCCGAACTCGGCATGATCCCGGCCAAGGATCCGGCCCGCCTGATCATCGCCCCCGACGGTCAGGTGACCGTGGTCGGCAATCCGCAGCCCGCGCAGGGCGCTCCGGCTCCCCCGCTGAACACCACCCCGGCCGCGGCCCCGCCCAAGCGGTCGCAGACGCAGGGCGAGCGCGTCGTCCCGGTGACCACCACCCCGGCGGCGCCCATGGCGACCCCGGCTCCGCCGACCACCTCGGCCGCGAATCCCGTTCCGGCGTCCCCGCTTCCGACGCCGCAGAACCCGGCGGTCCAGGCGAACGGCGTGCCGCGATGATCGAACGTTCGACGACGACCACGACGCAGTCGAACGGGGTTGGTCGATGAGCCCTACCCGCGCGGGGCGCGGGCGTGATTCCGGCCGGGGCCGTTCCGATTCCGGCCGGGGGCGCGCCGCCGTCGCACGGGCGAAGTCCGGGTCGGGGCGCGCGGGTTCGGGTCCGGGCCGGCAGTTCAGACCACGGCCGGCTCCGGGACTGGATTCGAGTACGCGGTTCCGGTTCGGGGTGGGCCGACTGGTGATGCTGGTGGCGATCGTCGTGGCCGCCATCCAATTGCTGTGGGTACAGAGCATTTCCGCGCCGAAGCTCTCCTCGGAGGCGGCCAGTCAGCGGACTGTGAAGCTGGCCGATCCCGCCACTCGGGGGCCGATCACCGACCGCTACGGGAAGTCGCTGGCGTTCACCATCGCCGCCAAGGCGTTGACCTTCCAGCCGGTGCGGGTCCGCAAGGATCTGGCCGACGAGCGCGAGACGCAGCCGAAGACCGCTCCGGATCCGGACGACCGACTCGCCGCCATCGCCAAATACCTGCACGAGAAGCTGGGGAAGGACGCTCCCGAGAAGGACATCCTGGCCAAGCTGAAGAGCGACGAGCCGTTCGTCTATCTGGTGCGCAATGTGGATCCGCGGGTCGCCGCCGACATCACGCTGAAGTTCCCGGAGGTCGGGCTCGAACGCCAGGACATGCGCGAGTACCCGGGTGGCGCGCTGGCCGCCAATGTGATCGGCGCGACCGGCTGGGACGGGCACGGGCAGATCGGCCTGGAGTCCTCGATGGACGCGCTGCTGGCCGGTTCGGACGGCTCGATGACCTACGACCGCGGCTCCGACGGCGCGGTGATCCCGGGTTCGTGGCGTGACCGTCAGCCCGCGGTGAACGGTTTCGGCGTGGAGCTGACCCTGGACTCGGATCTGCAGTACTACGTGCAGCAGCAGGTGCAGCAGGCCAAGGATCTGTCGGGCGCGAGCGCGGCCTCGGCGGTGGTGCTGGACGTGCACACCGGTCAGGTGCTGGCCATGGCCAATGACAACACCTTCAATCCCGCGATGGGGCCGCGCTTCTGGTCCACCACCGATCTGGGCAATCCGTCGGTGCAGGAGGTGTACGAGCCCGGCTCGGTGAACAAGATCGTCACCGCGGCCTCCGCCATCGAGTACGGCCTCACGAACCCCGATGAGGTGCTCCAGGTTCCGGGCAGCATCTTCATGGGCGGGGTCACCGTGCACGACGCCTGGGACCACGGCGTCGCCCCCTATACGACCACCGGCGTCTTCGGGAAGTCCTCGAACGTGGGCACTCTGATGCTGGCGCAGCGGGTCGGTGAGGACCGCTACTTCGACATGCTCAAGAAGTTCGGCCTGGGTCAGCGCACCGGCGTCGGCCTGCCCGGCGAGAGCAGCGGCGTAGTGCCCTCGCGTGACCAGTGGTCTGGCTCCACCTTCGCCAACCTGCCCATCGGCCAGGGTCTTTCGATGACGACCCTGCAGATGACGGGGATGTACCAGGCCATCGCCAACAACGGCGTGCGGATTCCGCCGCGCATCGTGAAGGCCAAGATCGCCCCGGACGGCGCGCGCACCGAGGAGGAGCCGCCGGAGGGGGTGAAGGTGGTGAGCCCGCAGACCGCCAAGACCCTGCAGCAGATGTTCCAGGCCGTGGTGCAGAAGGATCCGCGCGGCATCCAGTCCGGCACCGGCAGCCCGGCCTCGATCGAGGGCTATCAGATCGCCGGTAAGACCGGCACGGCCCAGCAGATCGATCCCAAGTGCCGCTGCTACTCCAGCGATCGCTACTGGATCACCTTCGCGGGCATGGCCCCCGCCGACAATCCGCGCTACGTGATCGGCATGATGCTCGACGGGCCTGTGCGCAGCTCGGACGGCAGCGGTGGCGGGTCGGCCGCACCCCTGTTCCACAGCATCGCGTCGTGGCTGCTGCAGCGGGACCGGATCCCGCCGTCACCGCCCACCAAACAGCTGATTCTGCAGGCGAGTTAGAGCAGGGAACGGATGGTCGTGACGCACGCCGCCGCCGATACCACTACCGGCGGGTGACCGAACTGCGCCGTGCCGATCGCACGGCAATCGAACACAGGTAACCTGACACGTCGATCCGGTCGTCCGGATCTTTTCTCCATTTGAAACCCGCCCGTGAGAGGAGCTTCGTGCCCGTCCAGTCGGTACCGCGCAGTGGTGATGGGACTCCGTCGCAGGTGTTCCGGCCCGCCGCACCGGCGGCGACCAGCTTGCGCACGGTCTCGGAGCTGACGGGCGCGACGCCCGCGGGGTCCGCGGCCGGTTTGCAGGACATCCAGGTCACGGGTATCGAGCAGCGGTCGAACGCGGTGCTGCCGGGGGATCTGTTCGCCGGTCTGGCCGGTGGGCATTCGCACGGCGCGCGCTACGCCGCGGACGCGGTGGCACGCGGCGCGGTCGCGGTCCTCACCGATCCGGCGGGCGCGGAGCTGATCGGCGAGATCGCCGTGCCCGTGCTGGTGCACGACGCGCCGCGCACGATTCTCGGCGAGTTGTCCTCGGCCCTTTACGGTGATCCGTCTCGCAAACTGCGCATCATCGGTATCACCGGCACCTCCGGCAAGACCACCACCTCCTATCTGGTGGAGGCCGGGCTCGCCGCGTCCGGGCTGCGCACCGCGTTGATCGGCACCATCGAGACCCGCATCGGCGGGGTCCGGGTGCCCTCGGCGCTCACCACCCCCGAGGCCCCGCAGTTGCACGCCATGTTCGCGGTGATGGTCGAGCAGGGCGTGGACGCCGTGGTGATGGAGGTGTCGAGTCACGCGCTGGCGCTGGGCCGGGTGGACGGGGTGAGCTTCGCGGTCGGCGCGTTCACCAACCTGTCCCAGGACCACCTCGACTTCCACGCCGACTTCGAGGACTACTTCGAGGCCAAGCGCCGCCTGTTCATTCCCGACGGCCCGGACACCGCCGCCGCGTCGCGCCCCTCGGTGGCCGCGCGCACCGCGGTGATCTGCGTGGACGACGAGTGGGGACAGCGCCTGGCGGGCGACGTATCCGACTGCCTGGCAGCCGAATCCGGTGATACCACCGGCCGCCTGCGCACCGTGGCGACCCGCGCGGGCGCGCCCGCCGACTGGACCGCGGGTGCGGCGACCGCCGGGACCGGCGGCACCCAGGAGTTCACCGCGTCGGGGCCGGGCGTCGATGTGGATGTGCGGCTGCGGCTTCCAGGCGCGTACAACATCGCCAACGGGCTCCTGGCGATCGCGGTCTGTGCGGCGGCGGGCGCCGATATCGAGACTTCCGCAGCGGCGCTCGGCGAGGTCGACGTGCCGGGCCGCATGCAGCGGGTGGATAGAGGTCAGGAGTTTCTGGCCGTGGTGGACTACGCGCACAAACCCGCCGCGATCGAATCGGTCGTGGCCACCTTGCGCACGTGGTTGTCCGAACAGGGGACAGGACGTCTGGCGGTTGTGGTGGGCGCGGGCGGTGATCGCGATGCCGGCAAGCGGCCCCTCATGGGTGCGGCGGCGGCGCGCGGCAGCGACCTGGCCATCATTACCGACGACAATCCGCGCAGCGAGGACCCGGCCGCCATCCGCGCCGCGGTGCTCGCCGGGGCCGAACAGGTGCCGGACGCGGAACGCGGTGAGGTCCGGGAGGTCGGGGACCGGGCGGCCGCGATCCACGCCGCCGTGAACTGGGCGCGGCCCGGGGACGCGGTGCTGATCGCGGGCAAGGGACATGAGACAGGGCAGGAGATTGCAGGCGTGAAGCAGCCGTTCGACGACCGTGAGGTACTCGCGGCCGCCCTGTCGGAAAAGACGAGGGACCTGACGCATTCATGATCGAAATGACTTTGCGGGAGATCGCGGAGGTCGTGGGCGGCACGCTGCACGACGTCGCCGATCCCGAGGCGAAGGTCACCGGCTCGGCCGAATTCGACTCGCGCCGAATCGGTTCCGGTGACCTGTTCCTGGCGCTGCCGGGTGAGCGCGCCGACGGCCACGACTTCGCGGCGCAGGCCGTCGCGCAGGGCGCTGTCGCGGTGCTCGCCGCGCGGCCGGTCGGGGTGCCCGCCATCGTGGTGGAGCCCCACCCCGGGAACACCCGCGCCATCGCACTGGCCCACGACACCGACGGCTCCGGCGCGGCGGTGCTGGACGCGCTGGCCGTATTGGCCCGCGCCAGCGTGGACCGGCTGGTGCAGGCCGGGAGCCTGACCGTGGTGGGGGTGACCGGCTCGTCCGGCAAGACCTCCACCAAGGACCTGATCGCGGCGGTGCTCGCGCCGCTGGGATCCGTTGTGGCCCCGCCCGGTTCGTTCAACAACGAGCTCGGCCACCCGTGGACGGCCCTGCGCGCCGATGCGCAGACCCGGTTCCTGGTGCTGGAGCTGTCGGCTCGCGGCCCGGGACACATCAAGGCGCTCACCGAGATCGCTCCGCCCAGCGTCGGCGTCGTGCTGAATGTCGGCACCGCGCACCTGGGCGAGTTCGGCAGCCGAGAGGTGATCGCGCAGACCAAGGGTGAACTGGTCGAGGCGCTTCCGGCCTCCGGGCTGGCGGTGCTGAACGCCGACGACCACCTGGTCGCGCAGATGGCCGGGCGCACCGCCGCCCGGGTGGTGACCGTGGGCCTGGCGTCCTCGGCCGATGTGCGCGCCGCCGACGTCGTGCTCGACGAGCAGGCGCGCGCCCGATTCACGCTGCACGCCAATGGCGAATCGGTCGACGTCCAGTTGGCCGTGTCCGGTGAGCACCAGGTCGGCAACGCCCTGTCCGCCGCCGCCGTCGCCCTCGATCAGGGCGCGGATCTCGCGACCGTCGCGGCGGCGCTGGCCGGCGCGACCGCCGCCTCGGCCCGCCGCATGGACGTGCGCACCCGCGCCGACGGCGTCACCGTCGTCAACGACTCCTACAACGCCAACCCGGATTCGGTCCGCGCCGCGCTCAAGGCGCTGGTCACCATGTCCCGCGCCGGGGCCGAGCCGCGGCCCAGCTGGGCGGTGCTCGGCGAAATGGGCGAACTGGGCGAGGAATCCGTTCTCGAACACGACAAGATCGGCCGCCTGGTGGTGCGTCTGGACGTGGACCGGCTGATCGTCGTCGGTCAGGGTCGTCCGGTGCGCGCCATGTTCCAGGGCGCCGTGCAGGAGGGCTCGTGGGGTGAGGAAGCCATCCACGTGCCCGATATCGACTCGGCCATCGCGCTGCTCGACGAAGAACTCGAGCCGGGCGCGGTGGTGCTGGTGAAGGCATCCAAGTCCGTCGGTCTGTGGACCGTCGCCGAACACCTGATCGGTGCGGAGCAGGAGGCCGCTCGATGACCCAGATTCTCTTGTCGGCCGCGATCGCGCTGACCGTTTCGATTCTGCTCACCCCCGTGGTGATCCGCTACTTCGCCAAGCAGGGCTTCGGCCAGGAGATCCGGGTCGACGGCCCGGAGAGCCACAAGGCCAAGCGCGGCACCCCGACCATGGGTGGCGTCGCTATCATCATCGGCATGTGGGCCGGTTACCTGGGCTCGCACCTGATCTCCATGACCTACGGCGAGCCGGGCCCTTCGGCCTCGGGCCTGCTGGTCATGGGCCTGGCCACCGCGCTGGGTTTCGTCGGCTTCACGGACGACCTGATCAAGCTGCGCAAGCAGCGCAACCTGGGTCTGACCGCGGCCGGGAAGTACATCGGCCAGCTCACCTCGGCGATCGTGTTCGGCGTCCTGGCCTTGCAGTTCAAGAACATTCACGGCCTGACGCCGGGCGACAAGCGACTGTCCTACACCCGCGACATCAATACCTTGTCGATGAGCGTGATCGTCTTCCTGGCGTTCGTCTGCCTCATCGTGGTGGCCTGGTCCAACGCGGTGAACCTGACCGACGGCCTGGACGGTCTGGCCGCGGGCTCGATGAGTCTGGTGCTGGGCGCGTACATGATCATCACCTTCTGGCAGTGGCGTAACTCCTGCTCCGCGCATGCGGTGGCGGGCTGCTATCAGGTGCGTGATCCGCTCGACCTAGCGCTGGTGTGCGCGGCGGGCGGTGCGGCCTGTATCGGCTTCCTGTGGTGGAATGCCGCGCCCGCCAAGATCTTCATGGGCGACACCGGTTCGCTGATGCTGGGCGGTCTGCTCGCGGGCCTGTCCATCACCACCCGTACCGAGCTGCTGATGGTCGTCATCGGCGCGCTGTTCGTGGCCGAGACCACCTCGGTGGTGCTGCAGGTGGCGGTGTTCCGCGCGACCCGCAATCGCCTGTTCAAGATGGCACCGTTCCATCATCACTTCGAGCTGAGCGGGTGGGCCGAGACCTCGGTGATCATCCGGTTCTGGTTGCTGGCCGGTATGGCCTCGGCGATCGGACTGGGCCTGTTCTACAGCGAATACCTCTCTGCGGCAGGGTGAGACAGCAATGGCCGAACATTCTCCGAGGGTCCTGCGGTCGCCGGGGCCCATGCTCGAATTCCTGCGTGGCCGTGATGTGCTGGTCGCCGGGTGGGGTGTCTCCGGGCGTTCGCTGATCGAACCGCTGCGCGACATCGGCGCCCGGCCGGTGGTCACCGACAGCGGCGCCAAGGCGCTGGCCGAGGCCGCCGAACTGGGTCTGGGCACCGCCACCAGCGCGGATCTGCTGGAACCGGATGCGCTGCGGCGCTTCGCGCTGGTCATCACCAGCCCGGGCTGGCGGCCGGATTCGCCAGTGCTGGCGTCCGCGGTGACCGAGGGCATCCCGGTGTGGGGTGACGTCGAGTTCGCGTGGTGGGTCGATCAGGCCCGCATCTACGGTCCGGTCCGCAAGTGGCTGGTGATCACCGGCACCAACGGCAAGACCACCACCACCCAGATGACGCACTCGATCCTGCGCGCCGCCGGCATCCCGTCGGTGGCCTGCGGCAATATCGGGCTGCCCATCCTGGACGCGCTGCGCCGCAATCCCGGCCCGCAGATCCTGGCCGTGGAATTGTCCTCGTTCCAGCTGCACTGGGCTCCGTCGGTCCGCCCCGAGGCCGGGGTGGTGCTGAATGTGGCCGAGGATCACCTGGATTGGCACGGCGGCCTGGACGCCTACGCCGCCGCCAAGGCGCGCGCGCTGACCGGCCGGGTCGGCGTGGTCGGCCTCGACGATCAGGTGGCCGCGGCGCTGGCCCGGAAGTCCAAGGCGCGTCGGACGGTCGGCTTCCGCATCGGCGTGCCCGCCGACGGCGAGCTGGGCGTGGTGGACGGCAAGCTGCTCGACCGCGCCTTCACCAAGGCCGCCATCCTGGCCGAGACCGGCGACATCAGCCCGCAGGGTCCGGCGGGTGTGGCCGACGCGCTGGCCGCGGCCGCGCTCACCCGGTCCATCGACGTGGCCCCGCAGTTCGTCAAGGAGGGCCTGCAGGAGCATCGGGTCGGCCCGCACCGGGCGGCCTTCGTGCGCGAGTTGTCGGGCGTGGAGTTCGTGGACGACTCCAAGGCCACCAACCCGCACGCCGCGCGTTCGTCGATCCTGGCCCACCCCAACGTGATCTGGGTGGCCGGCGGTCAGCTCAAGGGCGCGGGCGTGGAGGACCTCATCGAGGAGTGCCGCGAACACCTGGTCGCGGCCGTGCTGTTCGGGCAGGACGCGGCCGTGATCGCGGCCGCACTCGCGCGACACGCCCCCGATGTTCCGGTGGTGGAGCTGAATTCGGGGGACGATGCTCGAATGGGTGACCCCTTCACCGAGATCGAGCCCGAAGCGGTGATGGCGCGCGCGGTCCGCGTGGCGGCCGGTTTCGCCCATCGCGGCGATACCGTGCTGCTGGCTCCGGCCGCGGCATCCCTGGACATGTTCGCCGACTACACGCACCGCGGTCGCAGTTTCGCGGCCGCCGTGCAGGCCCTGGACGAGAAGGACATCGGGAGAACCGAATGACGACGGCGACGCCGCGGCGGGCCGGGAACAAGGGTCCACAGCGTCTGCGAACCGGATGGTTCGTTGCGTGGCTGGCCCGCCCGCTGGCGTCGTTCCACCTGGTGGTGGCGATCGCGGTACTGCTCACCGTGCTCGGCCTGGTCATGGTGCTCTCGGCCTCCAGCGTGGAGTCCTACGCCGGTGGCGGCTCGGCCTATTCGCTGTTCTTCACCCAGGCGGTGCTGGCCGCGGTCGGCGCGGTGCTGTTCTACATCGCGCTGCGCATCCCGATGCGGGTGATGCGGCAGTTGTCGTTCCCGGTGTTCGCGCTGTCGGTGGTGCTGCTGGTGCTGGTGCTGATCCCCGGCGTCGGCACCAAGGTGCAGGGCTCGCAGCGCTGGTTCGACCTGGGCGTGGTGTCGGTGCAGCCCTCGGAGATCGCGAAAGTGACGCTGGTGGTGTGGGGTTCGCACCTGCTGGCGTCGCGGCAGTCCGAGAAGGCCGGGTACAAGGACATTCTCATGCCGCTGGTGCCGGCCGGACTGCTGGTCTGTCTGCTGGTGGTGCTCGAGCCCAACCTGTCGACCACCATCGCGCTCGGCATCGTGCTGACCTCGCTGCTGTGGTTCGGCGGGCTGCCGCTGCGTATGTTCGTCACCATCGCGGTGTCGGGTGCGGTGGCGGCCTCGATCCTCGCGCTCTCGGCCGGGTATCGCTCGGACCGCATGCGCGCCTTCTTCAATCCGGGCGACGACCCGCAGGGCATCGGCTACCAGGCCCGCCAGGCCATGTATTCCCTTGCCGACGGCGGTATCTGGGGTCGTGGCCTGGGCCAGTCGCGCGCCAAGTGGAGCTATCTGCCCAACGCGCACAACGACTTCATCTTCGCCATCATCGGCGAGGAGCTCGGCTTCCTCGGCTGCGCGCTGGTGCTCGGGTTGTTCGCGTTGTTCGTGTACACCGGCCTGCGGATCGCCTCGCGGTCGGTGGATCCGTTCATCCGGCTGCTGACCGCCTCGGCCACCACCTGGATCACCGGGCAGGCGCTGATCAATGTCGGCTACGTGGTGGGTTTGCTGCCGGTGACCGGTCTGCAGCTGCCGCTGGTCTCCGCGGGCGGCTCCTCGCTGGCCATCACCCTGTTCATGTTCGGCATCATCGCCAATGCCGCCCGGCACGAGCCGGAGGCGGTGGCGGCCCTGCACGCCGGACAGGACGGCCGCTTCAGCCGTCTGCTGCGGCTGCCCACACCCGACATCTACTCGCCCGCCCGGGCCGCGCGCGCCCGCGCCAAGTCCAAGGCGACCGGTAAGCCCAAGCCCAAGCCCAAGCCCAAGCCGAACGCGAAGGTGAAGTCCGCGCCGCAGAAGCGCGCGCTACCCTCGGGGCGGGGCCGGGGCGGCTCGGCGGAATCATCCTCGCGGCGGTCGGTAGATTCGGATTCGGCCCGGCGCACCAGCCGCTCCACGGAATCGTGGCGCAGCACCCGGGCCTGGGAGCCCAACTATCCGATGAAACACGCCAGGGAACGGGGTAATTCGAGGTGACAGTGGAGCGGCCGGACAGTGATGTGGGTACCGCGGAAGCTCACACCGATCTACCCGAGCATCTGCGGCGCGTGCACATGATCGGCATCGGCGGTGCCGGTATGTCCGGTATCGCCCGAATTCTCCTGTCGCGCGGCGGCATGGTGTCCGGTTCCGACGCCAAGGAGAGCCGCGGCGTGCTGGCTCTGCGGGCGCGCGGCGCGCAGGTGCGCATCGGCCACGACGCCTCGGCGCTGGACCTGCTGCCCGGCGGACCCACCGCGGTGGTGACCACCTACGCCGCCATCCCCAAGACCAATCCCGAACTGGTGGAAGCCCATCGGCGCGGGGTGCCGGTGCTGCTGCGCCCGGCGGTGCTGGCCTCGCTCATGCAGGGGCACAAGACGCTGCTGGTGTCGGGCACCCACGGCAAGACCTCCACCACCTCCATGCTGGTGGTGGCCTTGCAGCACTGCGGACTCGACCCGTCCTTCGCGGTCGGCGGCGAGCTCAACGAGGCGGGCACCAACGCCCACCACGGCACCGGCGGCATCTTCGTGGCTGAGGCCGACGAGAGCGACGGCTCGCTGCTGCAGTACGCGCCCGACGTCGCGGTGGTCACCAATATCGAATCCGACCACCTGGACTACTTCGGCACCGACGAGGCCTACGTGCAGGTCTTCGACGACTTCGTGGACCGGCTCGAACCGGGCGGCCGCCTGGTGGTGTGCCTGGACGACCCGGGCTCGCTGGGTCTGGCGCAGCGTTCGGCGGCCCGGCTGGCCGAGGATTCGCGCGGGATCCAGGTGATCGGTTACGGCTCCGGCGATTTCGCGGAGTCCGGGCTGACGGTCGGCGCGCGACTGCTGTCGTGGGAGCCGCGCGATGTCGGCGGCGTCGCGGTGTTCCAGCTCTCCGACGAGTCCGCGCCGCGCACCCTGCGGCTGTCGGTGCCGGGCCGGCACATGGCGCTCAACGCGCTCGGCGCGCTGCTGGCCGCCCGCGCCACCGGGGCCGATCTGGGCGAAATCATCCAGGGCCTGGAAGGTTTCGGCGGTGTGCACCGCCGCTTCCAGCTCACCGGGCGCGAGAACGGCGTGCGCGTCTTCGACGACTACGCCCACCACCCGACCGAGGTGCGCGCGGTGCTCTCCGCGGCGGCCGAACTGGTCGCGCAGGAGGCGCGCGACGGCGCCCGGTCGCGGCCGGGGAAGGTCATCGTGGTGTTCCAGCCCCACTTGTACAGCCGCACCGCCACTTTCGCGACCGAGTTCGGGGCGGCGCTGTCGCTGGCCGACGAGGTCGTGGTGCTCGACGTGTACGGCGCGCGGGAGGAGCCGCTGCCGGGCGTGAACGGCGCGCTGGTCGCGAGCGCGGTCACCAAACCCGTGCACTACCAGCCGGATATGTCGCGGGTCGGCAAGCAGGTGGGCGCGCTGGCGCGGCCCGGCGACGTGGTGATCACCATGGGCGCGGGCGATGTGACCATGCTGGGCAGCCAGATTCTGGACGGGCTGCGCGCACGACCCTCGCACGGGCGGTGAGCGCCGATGGGCTCGGGTGGGGGAGAGCTGGAGCGGTCGGTTCCGGCCGCGGACGACGCCTACGACACGGCCGCGGCTGGTAGCGGCACGCGCGATACCGATTCCGCCGAGCCGGCCGCCGGCGACACCGGGGCCGCCGAAAGCGCGGCGGCCCGCCGGGCCCGGCTCAGACGTGGCCGGGAGCCGCGGGAGTCGCGGATCGCGATCGCCTGGCGGTCGCGCGGGGTGCGGATCGGGGTGCTCGCCGGTGTGGTGGCCCTGATCGGGCTCGGACTGGTCGCCTGGTTCACTCCCATGCTGTCGGTGCGCACGGTCGAGGTCGACGGACTGGCCGCGGTGCCGGAAGAGCAGGTGCGGCAAGCCCTGCAGGTGCCCGACGGCCTGTCCATCCTGCGGCTGGACACCGACGCCCTGGCCGAACGGGTCTCCCAGTTGCCGAAGGTCCGCTCGGTGCGGGTGCAGCGGGTGTTCCCGTCCACGGTCCGGGTGACGGTCACCGAGCGAACCCCGGTGCTGTATTTCGACAGTCCCGATGGCGCCCATCTGCTCGATTGCGACAGCGTGGAATTCGCCATCGAGCCGCCGGGCCTCGGGGTGCCCAAACTCGTGACCGAGCATCCGGGCGGCACGGATCCGGTGACCAAGGCGGCGGTGGCGGTGATGGCCGCCATTCCGATTCCGCTGCGCGATCAGGTCGGCGTGGGAGCGGTTGTGGCCCGCTCGGTTTCGGATATTGCCCTGGAGTTGCGTGACGGTCGCACGGTGCTGTGGGGCGGAACCGTGGATTCCTCGCGCAAGGCCGCGGTGGTCGGCCCCCTGCTTTCCCAGCCGGGCAAGATATTCGATGTTTCGAGTCCGAATCTGGTCACGGTAAAGTGAGCGATACCCATTGGGCCGCCGAAATTTTCGGTGGTTTGCCGGAAGGGCACCGTCGGTTCCGATCCAGGACCGGAGGGCAACCGTCCACGATACGATGCTCGGGTGGGTCGGACGAGGCGAATCACACAAGATTCTGACACTCGTTTCGGCGCGCCTGCGCCCGTAACGCGGTGGCTGCGAATACCGTTCGGCACCAGTCGGATACTTGACATAACGCTGAAGCTATGGTTGAGGGTTTATCGGACCGAGACCATTGTGTCGTTTCATGTCGAGTAACCGAAGACGACAAGCTGTTTCAGATCGAAGGAAGGCGAGAGCCCATGACGCCCCCGCACAACTACCTTGCTGTGATCAAGGTCGTCGGTATCGGCGGCGGCGGCGTGAACGCCGTCAACCGGATGATCGAGCAGGGACTCAAGGGAGTCGAGTTCATCGCGGTCAACACCGACGCGCAGGCGTTGTTGATGTCGGACGCCGATGTGAAACTCGATGTCGGCCGTGAACTCACCCGCGGTCTCGGCGCCGGCGCCGATCCGGAGGTCGGCCGCAAGGCCGCCGAGGACCACAAGGACGAGATCGAGGAAGTCCTCAAGGGCGCCGACATGGTCTTCGTGACCGCCGGCGAGGGCGGCGGCACGGGCACCGGCGGCGCGCCCGTGGTGGCCTCCATCGCCCGCAAGCTCGGCGCGCTCACCATCGGTGTCGTCACCCGGCCGTTCTCGTTCGAGGGCAAGCGCCGCAGCAACCAGGCGGAGGCGGGCATCCAGGCCCTGCGCGAATCCTGCGACACCCTCATCGTCATCCCCAACGACCGCCTGCTGCAGCTCGGTGACGCCGCGGTGAGCCTGATGGACGCCTTCCGCTCCGCGGACGAGGTGCTGCTCAACGGTGTTCAGGGCATCACCGACCTGATCACCACCCCGGGTCTGATCAATGTCGACTTCGCCGACGTCAAGTCGGTCATGTCCGGCGCGGGCTCGGCCCTCATGGGCATCGGCTCCGCGCGCGGCGAGGGCCGCTCGGTGAAGGCGGCCGAGGCGGCGATCAACTCGCCGCTGCTGGAAGCCAGCATGGACGGCGCGCACGGCGTGCTGCTCTCCATCGCGGGCGGTTCGGATCTGGGCCTGTTCGAGATCAACGAGGCCGCCTCGCTGGTGCAGGAGGCCGCGCACATCGAGGCCAACATCATCTTCGGAACGGTGATCGACGACTCGCTCGGCGACGAGGTCCGGGTCACGGTGATCGCCGCCGGCTTCGACGGCAGCGGGCCCGCCCGCCGCATCGAACCCGCGGTCAGCCGGTTCCCCGGCACCCAGTCGAGCACCGCGAGCGCCAGCGCCGGAAGCGTCAGCCGCACTACCGAATACACCCCGGCTCGCGCGGTCGAGCCGGCCGCGCGCCCGGAGCCCGCGCCGGCGCAGCCGATCGCCGAACGCGGTCCGGCCCCGTCCTACAGCGCGCCCCGGCCCGTGGTGGACCCGACGGTGGCGAGCAACAATCGCGGCCACATCCAGCCGCCGGACACCGACGACTACGAGGTCGACGTGCCGGACTTCATGCGGCGCGGCTGACACCGCGCTGTCACGGAACGCGATTCGAACGCGCCCGCCCGAGAGGG
>NZ_JBHWHH010000160.1:0-16320 GCF_042732555.1 Nocardia sp. NPDC059764 | reverse complement strand
GGCCGGTACCCGGCCCGCAGCCTTTCCGCCTCGGCGGTCAGCTCGCTCACCCGCTGCTGCAGCTCGTCCACCTGGTTGGTGAGTTCGATGATCCGTTTGATGCCGGCCAGGTTCACGCCCTCGTCCTGGGACAGGCGCTGCACCTCGCGGAGCAGCTCCACATCCCGGTTCGAGTAGCGCCGGCCGCCGCCCGACGTGCGTTGCGGCGTAACCAGACCCAGCCGGTCATAGGTGCGCAGCGTCTGGGCGTGCATGCCCGCCAGCTGCGCGGCCACCGAGATCAGGAAGTACTGGGCCTCGGAATGCTTCGGATCGGAACTCATTACGCACCTGCCCATCCCGCACGGGGATCGAACCCACTGGTCTTCTCCGCCTCCGCGTAGCGCCGCAGCGCCTCGGTGGCATTGTCGTCCAGTTTCTGGGGGACCGCGACCTTCACGGTGACCAGCAGGTCACCCGCGCCGCCGTCACGCTTGGGCACACCGCGCCCGCGCACCCGCAGGGTGCGGCCGTCGGCGGTGCCCGGCGGCACCTTGACGCCCACCCGACCGTCCAGGGTCGGCACCGACACCGTGGTGCCCAGCGCCAGTTCGGCGTAGGAGACCGGCAGCACCAGGGTCAGGTCGTCGCCATTGCGGCCGAAGACCTTGTCCTGGCTGACGTGCACGGTGACGTACAGGTCACCCGGAGGCGCGCCGCGCAGGCCCGCCTCACCCTGACCGGCCAGCCGGATCCGCTGCCCGTCGCGCACGCCCGGGGGAATGCGCACGGTGATGGTGCGGGTCCGGTTCTGGATGCCCGAGCCGCGGCAGTCGACGCACGGGTCGTCGATGATCGATCCGGTGCCCCGGCAGTCCTCGCACGGCTCGCTGAAGCCGAACGCGCCCTGGTTCCGGCTGACCACGCCGGTTCCATTGCAGTGCGGGCAGACCCGCGGACTGGTGCCGGGCTTGGCGCCACTGCCGTGGCAGGTGGTGCAGGCGGCCGGGCTGGTCATGCGCAGCGGAACGGTCACGCCCTGGGCGGCCTCACGGAAGCCGAGGGTCGTCTCGGTCTCCACGTCCGAACCGCGCCGGGGACGCGAGGACGCCCGCGTGCCGCCGCGATTGAACAGTCCGCCCAGTAGGTCGCCCAGGCCACCATCCGCGGCGCCCGCGCCACCGGCGCCGGCCCCGAAGATGTCACCCAGGTTGAACTCGCCACCGGAGAACCCGCCGCCGGGCTGGCCGTAGCCGCCCCCGGGCGAGAATCCGCCGCGACCGAAACCGCCGCCCGCGAACAGCTTGCGGGCCTCGTCGTACTCCTTGCGCTTCTCCGGATCCGACAGCACGGCGTTCGCCTCGCTGACGGCCTTGAACCGCTCCTCGGCCTTGCTGTCCCCGGGGTTCTTGTCCGGGTGCAGGTCTCGGGCCAGTTTGCGGTAGGCCTTCTTGATCTCGTCCTGGGTGGCGCCGGAGGAGACACCCAGATCCTTGTAGAAGTCCTTCTCGAGCCATTCTCGATTCACCGGGCATCTCCTCCTTTCTGTGTTGCCGCGGACGTGGGGTACGTCCGATCGCTGTTAATCAGTGCCAGCGGCATCGGTGCCAGCGTTCTGCGAATCCGGCTGCGCCGCAAACAGATCCGCCACACCGTCGGTGACGCCGACCAGCGCGTGCCGCAGCACGCGATCGCCGAAGCGGTAGCCCTTGCGCATCACCATGCCCAGCACCGGGTCCGCACCGCTGCCCTCGTGCTGCACGGCCTCGTGCAGGGTCGGGTCGAAAGGCTCACCCTCCGAACCGAATTCCTCGAGGCCCTGCTTCTGCAGGGCGGTGACCAGCTTGTCGGCGACCGACTTGAGCGGGCCGTTGTCCAGGTCACCGTGCGCGCGAGCGCGGTCCAGATCGTCGAGCACCGGCAGCAGTTCGCTGACCACCGCGGCCTTGGCGGTGTCGATGGTGACCTTGCGGTCCCGCTCGACCCGGCGGCGGTAGTTGGCGTATTCCGCGGTCAGGCGCTGCAGATCGGAGGTGCGCTCGGCCAGTTCGGCCGTGATCGCGTCGGCGAGGGCGTCCTCGCTGACCTCGGGAGACTCCTCGGCCCCCGCGGCCGCGGCGGCGTCCGCCGCGGCCTCGAAGACCTCACCCGTGGCCGGATCGACCATGTTGTCCGGGTTCTGGTTCGTCACTTCTTCTCCGGCTCCTCGACCACCTCGGCGTCGACGACGGTGTCATCGGACTCGGGCGCGCCCGCGCCGTTGCCCTGCGCGGCCTGGTCGGCGGCCGAGGCCTCGTAGATGGCCTGGCCCAGCGCCTGCGACTCGGTGGCGAGCTTCTCCACCGCGGTCTTGATGACCCCGATGTCGGTGCCCTTCAGCGCGTCGTTGGCTTCGACGATGGCCGCCTCGACCTTGGTCTTGACGTCGGCCGGGACCTTGTCCTCGTTGTCCTTGATGAACTTCTCGGTCTGGTGCACCAGCGACTCGGCCTGGTTGCGGGTCTCCGCTTCCTCGCGACGCGCCTTGTCCTCGGCGGCGTGCGCCTCGGCGTCCTTCACCATCCGGTCGATCTCCTCCTTGGACAGGCCGGAGCCGTCCTGGATCTTGATCGTGTTCTCCTTGCCGGTGCCCTTGTCCTTGGCCGTCACGTGGACGATGCCGTTGGCGTCGATGTCGAAGGTGACCTCGATCTGCGGCACGCCGCGCGGGGCCGGCGGGATGCCGGTCAGCTCGAACGATCCGAGCAGCTTGTTGTGCGAGGCGATCTCACGCTCACCCTGGAAGACCTGAATCTGCACGGACGGCTGGTTGTCGTCGGCCGTGGTGAAGGTCTCCGAGCGCTTGGTCGGGATCGTGGTGTTGCGCTCGATGAGCTTGGTCATCACGCCGCCCTTGGTCTCGATGCCCAGCGACAGCGGGGTGACATCGAGCAGCAGGACGTCCTTGACCTCACCCTTGAGCACACCGGCCTGCAGGGCGGCGCCGACGGCGACGACCTCGTCCGGGTTCACGCCCTTGTTCGGCTCCTGGCCGCCGGTCAGTTCCTTGACCAGATCGGAGACGGCGGGCATACGGGTCGAGCCACCGACGAGCACCACGTGGTCGATGTCGCCGACCGAGATGCCGGCGTCCTTGATGACCGACTGGAACGGCTTGCGGGTGCGGTCCAGCAGATCGGAGGTGATCTTCTGGAACTCCGAGCGGGTCAGCTGCTCGTCGAGGAACAGCGGGTTCTTGTCCGCGTCCACTGTGATGTAGGGCAGGTTGATCGAGGTCGACTGCGAGGACGACAGTTCGATCTTGGCCTTCTCGGCAGCCTCACGGAGACGCTGCATGGCCATCTTGTCCTTGGTCAGGTCGATGCCCGAGGTGCCCTTGAACTTGTCGACCAGCCAGCCGACGATGCGCTCGTCCCAGTCGTCGCCACCGAGGTGGTTGTCGCCGGAGGTCGCGCGGACCTCGACGACGCCCTCGCCGATCTCCAGCAGCGAGACGTCGAAGGTACCGCCACCGAGGTCGAAGACCAGGATGGTCTGTTCCTTGTCGCCCTTGTCGAGGCCGTAGGCCAGCGCGGCCGCGGTCGGCTCGTTGACGATGCGCAGGACGTTCAGGCCCGCGATCTGGCCGGCCTCCTTGGTGGCCTGGCGCTGCGCGTCCTCGAAGTAGGCGGGGACGGTGATCACGGCGTCGGTGATCTCTTCACCCAGGTAGGCCTCGGCGTCGCGCTTCAGCTTCATCAGCGTGCGCGCGGAGATCTCCTGCGGGGTGTACTTCTTGCCGTCGATCTCGACCGACCAGTCCTCGCCCATGTGGCGCTTGACGGACTTGATGGTGCGGTCGACGTTGGTGACGGCCTGGTTCTTGGCGGGCTGCCCGACGAGCACCTCACCGTTCTTGGCGAACGCGACGACCGAGGGGGTGGTCCGCGATCCTTCCGAATTGGCCACGACGACCGGCTCGCCGCCTTCGAGAACGGCGATGACAGAGTTCGTGGTCCCGAGGTCGATACCGACCGCACGAGCCATGGTGATTCCTCCTAGTTGGCACTACATCTCAGTGACACTGAGCGTGGTCGGCTCAATCTTGCCTCCGCCGGGGGCGGTACGCAACTTTAACCTGAGTCGAACTCGCTCAACCTTGCTGACCTGTCCCAACGGGCGGCGCGCGTCATCTATTCCACGAGTCACAGAAAATTTCTTCGGGGGCGGGCGCGGCCCGACGCCCGCGATCGAGGCACGGACTCTGCCATTGTGTCCATACCGGCCGGTCTGGAACCACGGATGGATCCGGATCGTGACCGATCAGGAGGGCCAGTTGAGCATGATCGGCTCACCGGTGGCGGTGACCTTGATGTAGCCGGATGTGGCGCCGTCCACGGCGTACACCGTCACCATCGGCCCGCCATCCTTGCCGCGCCCGATGATGATGTGACTGATCCGGCCGTTCGGCACGCCCGCCGACTTCGGGGCGCCCGCGAGCAGGCCGGCGATCTTCTTCAGATCCAGGACCGACAGGTCGATGATGTCGGTGCCCGGCGACCGCGGAATGTCACCGGTGCTGCGGAAACTGCCGTCGTAGCGGTAGTAGTCGTCCCGCGGCGCGTTCGGATCCGCCGGACGCCGCTCGATGACCGCGTAGGTGGGGAACAGGGTGACCTCGTCGGCCTCGGTGTCGCCGAAGTGGTCCTTGTAGGCCTCGACGAAACTGGCCAGGCCCTGACCCGTGGTCGGATCCGGCAGGTCCGGCTTCGGCGCGGCGACCCGGGACACACAGCCCGCGAACGCGCCCAGCAGGGCGGCCGCCACCACGATCGCGGCCGCCACCTTCCAGCGGGCGGACGGGCCGCGCCGATTCGCCCGCACCACCGGTGAATTCACCAGATTGGCCGGGATCTGCAGATCGTCGAGCACCGCGTCGAGATCGCCGAAGGTCTTGGCCGCCATGGCCTTCGCGGTCCGGTGCGCGTGTTCGGCCTCGGTGAGCTCGCCCGCGTCGCGCGCCGAATCGAGCAGGGTGCAGGCGTCCACGCGATCGGTGTCGCGGGCCCGGACTCCCCGGGAGCGTGCGTCAGCCATGGTCTCGCCTATCCCCCGAACGCCACGGTGCGCGTGACCCGGCCGTCGAGGGCGGCCTCGACGTAGCCGGTCTCCTTGGCCTGGTTGCCGACATAGAGCCGGATCACCGGGCCGGTGCCGCTGCCCTGGATGTCGATGTAGTTGACCACGCCCTGATCGACCTTGGTGAGGGCGGGGGCCTGAGCCGCCAGCGCCGCGACGGCCTGCACGTTCAAGGCCGCCAGGTCCACGGTCGGGGTCTTCGGGTCCCGGGTCTGGGGTTGGTCGGTCTGGTCGAAACCGCCGAAGTAGTTGTAGTGCACCTTCCGATTGACCTGCGTCGCGCGCGTGAACACCGCGTAGCCGGGGTAGAAGTCCACCTCGTCGAGCAGGGTGTCGCCGAACTTCGCCTGGTAGACGTCCCGGAAGTACGAGATGCCCTCGGCCTCGGTGAGTTTCGGCCGGGGCAGCACCAGCGGCTGGATGATGCCCAGGTCCACCGCGGGTGGCCCGGCGGGCGGGGTGGCCGGGCGAGCCACGGCCAGGAAGGTGCCCACCGCCACCGCGATGCTCATCGCGGCGACGCCGGCGGCGAACCAGTTCTCGCGCCGCGACTTCGGCGGGACCGGGTCGGGGGCGGCGTCGGCGTGCCGCTGCAGATCGTCGGTGAGCTGGGACAGGTCGCCCAGGGTCCGGGCCTCGCCGGCCAGTTCGGTGAGGGTGCGATGGTCGGCGGCGGTCAGCTGCCCGTCCGCGAGCGCGGCGTCGAGCAGGACGCAGGTGGCCTGCCGATCGGCGTCGCGGGCCCGCGTCCGCGGCGGGTACCCGCCCGAGGCGGGCCGCCGCGACCGCTTGCGCGCGGGGGTGAGGTCGGCGGTCTTGGTGCTCGGCTGCAGATCGGCGATGAGCCGCTGCAATTCGCCGAGGGTCTGCGCGGACTGCGCCTGATCGGACCGCTGGTGATACTCGTCGGCCCCGAGCTCGCCCTCCGCGTAGGCGGCGTCGAGCAGCGTCCGCGCGTTGACGCGGTCGATGTCCCGCGCCCGCATACGCCCGGCCGCGGGCGAATCCCCGGCCGGTCCGGACGTTTTCGAGCTCACGCGGGGATCGTAGACGGATTTCGGTCCGGTCGCGCGCCTTATCTACGCCTGAAATCGTGTGGCTCATCCGATGCGGAGGTCGTCTTTCAGCCCGTGGTCCAGTGTCACGCGCACCAGGGCCGCGGCCAGTTCGGCGTCGTGGCCGTCCGGAGCCAGGGCGGAGAGGGCGGCCGGATCGGTGGGCAGGCCCAGGTCACGCGCGCCGCGGCGGGCCCGCTCGTCGAAGTAGGGGCGGAGCCAGGTCCAGGTGTCCTGCACCTCGCGCAGGTAGATGTCCGCGCCGACTGGGCCGATGCCCCGGAACCCCTGGAGCAGCTCGGCCAGGGCGGCGGGGTCGTGCCCGGATTCGATTGCGAGCCCGCGCATATCGCCGTGCCACCGGTCGATCAGCTCGGTGGCATTGGCGATCAGGCGGGTGGCATTGGATTCGTCGTAGCGGACGTAATGGGCCCGGCCCAGCGCGGCGACCAGATCCGACCACTCGGCCGCGGCCACGTGGTGGGGGGTGGTGTAGCCGGACTCGCGGAGTTCCCGGGCGGCGGCCACCGCGATGCGGGCCGAGATCCGGGTACTGAGCAGCTGGGCGAGCATCAGGAGTTGGTAGAGCGGCGCGGGTTTGTCGGCCAGCCGGATTCCGGCCTCGGCGGCATAACCGGTCCCGGCCCGGGCCAGTAGGGTGCGCACGGTGTCCTGCGCGGTCATCGGCATCGCCTCCTCTCTTTTCTTTCCCGGCATACCCGCGGACACGCCCAGGATGCGTGTCGAGGTCCGAAATGCCGGGGTTGTGCTCAGTGGCCCACGAAGATCAGAAGTATGGATTTCTCCTGGTAGAGGAGGTTCGATGCAGGCCCGGTTCGGTATTTCGATCCCGCCCGTCGCGTCCGCGCTGCCGGACGTCATCGACATGGCCCTCGCCGCCGACGCCGAGGGACTCGATCTGGTCGGCATCCAGGACCACCCCTACAACGCGCAGTTCGGCGACGCCTTCGCCGTCATCGGCGCCTGCCTCGCCGCGACCGGGCGGGTCAGCCTCTATCCCGGGGTCGCCAACCTGCCGCTGCGGACACCCGCCATGCTCGCCAAACAGGCCGCCACCTTCGACATCCTCAGCGGCGGACGCTTCGAATTGGGTTTGGGGGCGGGCGCTTTCGAGAGCGGCGTGGTGGCCATGGGCGGCCCCGCCCGCAAGGGCCGAGCCGCGCTCATGGCCATCGCCGAGGGCATCGCCATCATCCGAGCCGAATGGCGGCCCGGGCAGCCGGTGTCGGTGGTCGGCACCGAATACACGGTGCAGGGCATCGAGGGCGGGCCCGCGCCCAGACACCCGATCGGGATCTGGCTGGGAGCCATGGGCCCGCACGCCCTCGACCTGATCGGCGCGACCGCCGACGGATGGGTTGCGCCACTGCCCAATTGGATGCCGTGGGAGCAGTGGTCCGCGGCCAATGCCCGCATCGACGCCGCCGCCCGCGCGCACGACCGCGACCCCCGCTCCATCGCCCGGCTGGCCGCGCTACCCGGAGTGGTCAGCGACCGCGCGCTGCACCCGAATCCGCAGGGCACCGACCCGATCCACGGATCGCCCGAGGAATGGGCGGGCATCATCGCGAACCTGGCGCACACGGGCGGATTCGACACCTTCATCTACTGGCCGCCCGGATTCGACGTCGACCAGGTGCAGCGTTTCGCGCGACAGGTGGTGCCCATCGCACGAAAGCTGTTGGCGGAGTTCTGATTCGACTCCGCCCGGGTCCGATTCAGTGTTGTGCGGCCGCTGCCGCGGCGGCGGCCTCGGCCTCGATCTGGCCGGGGAACTCACTGGGCTGGCCGACGCCGGTGGTGACCAGGTCCCGCAGGCTCTCGGTGATGTAGAAGGTCCAGGCCGGGGAGCACGCGTCGTAGCACTCGTAGTCCGGCACCAGGCCGACGTGGGTGAAGGTGAGCCGGGCGCCGCCGTCGGTCGCGGCGATATCGAAGCGCATCTCGGTGTTCACCCACTCGGTCTGATCCTCGATGAAGGACATGAAGTTGTCCTTCACCAGCCAGACCACGCGCTCGCCCGGCACCACCTCGGTCAATTCGATCTCACTGCGGTGCACGCCGGGGGCCTCGAAGACGAAACGGTCACCCGCCCGCTCGGTGCCGCCCCTGATACCGGGCGACCACCAGCCGCGGGCGTTCAGGACGGCCGCGAAGACCTCGGCGGGGGTGCGGTCGACGGTGATGGAGGTGGTGAAGTTCTGATCGATCATGGCAGGTCCCGACTCTTCTCTCAGGGGTTCAGCGGTTTGATGAGGACTGTCTCGCGAGAACTTACTTGCATCACGATAGTAGTGTTGCTTGCATCACACAAGCGGATGAGTCACCCTGGAGTCATGTTGGGACGCATGTACGAAGGGGAGGTCTGCTCGGCGGCACGCACGCTGGAGCTGGTCGGCGAGCGCTGGAGCCTGCTGATCGTGCGCAATGCCATGTTCGCGGGCATGACCCGGTTCACCGAGTTCCAGCGCGCGCTCGGCATCGCGCCGAACATCCTGACCAAACGGCTCGCCGAATTCGTCGAGGCCGGGATCTTCGAGCAGCGCAGCACCGGCGGCCATCCCGAATACCTGCTCACCGCCAAGGGCCTCGACCTGAAACCGGTCATCCTCGCGCTCACCGAATGGGGCGACCGCTGGGCCGCGCCGGACGGCCCGCCGGTCACCTACCTGCACACCGGCTGCGGCGGGAAAGTCGCCGTGCGCCTGGAATGTTCGGACTGCGGCGCCACGCCCGAGCTGTCGGAGGTGACCGCGGAACTCGCGCCGTGGGCATACGAATTGAAGTACGGGACCTCGGCGTCACTCTCCTAGCGGAGCCCTCATCCCGGAGCCAACCTCACTCCAGGAGCGGGAACCGGCCCGAAGCCAATAGCCCGGCAATGGCCTCCATCTTCGCCTGCGGCGCAGCGTAATCCGGGTGCGCGCCCAGCACGGCGGCGGCGTCGTGCAGCCGGATCATCTGCCGCTCCGCCTCCGCCACGCTCCGCCCGCCCGGCGTCACCGGGTGCGCGGCGAAGGCCGGGCGCTGCACATCCACCCGACTCAGTTCGACGGCTTTCTCCACCCGCCGCGAGCACCGGCAGAACGCCTGCGGATTCGCCAGGCCACACGTCGACCGCAGGAAGTTGCCGAGCCGTTTCTTGGCCCGCTCCACCCGTTTCCGATACGCGGCCGGTGTCGCGCCGACGATCCAGGCCGCCTCCTCCGAGTTCACCTCGAACACATCGGAGAGCACGTACGCGACCCGTTCGTCGCGACCCAGGCATTGCAGCATCGCCTGACTGCAGTTGAGGCGGACCTCGTGGGTGAGCAGCGTGGCCTCCGGACCGCGATAGTCCTCCTCCGCCAAGCCGTCCCGCAGTCCCTCGCCGAACTCGTCCAGGCTGAGCTGCCGCTGCTCCTGCGGCGTCTGCCGCTTCAGATTCAGCAGATAGTTGACGCCGATGCGGTACGCCCAGGTGGTGAGCTTGGCCTCGCCGCGCCAGCTCGCCAGATTGCCGACCGCGCGCAACAGGATCTCCTGGGTGGCGTCCTCGGCGTCGGCGGGCCGCCACACCATGCGCAGCGCCAGCCGGTAGATCGGATCCTGCAGCAGCCGAACCACATCCGCGACGGCGGCGCGATCACCGCCGACGGCCCGCGCGACGAGATCGCGCTCGTCGATCTCCGATCCGGTCTCCATACCGCCAGCATAGGGATCGGGTCCGACATCGCGGGGCCGTCAGGCCGGCCGCCGCTCAGGCGACGGCGGGCGCGGTGAGCAGGGCGTGCTTGCGCAGCCAGTCGGCGACCGCCAGGCCGATGGCGTCGGGCTGATCCTCCGGGCAGTGGTGCCCGGCCGGGCCGATGTTCGCGAGCTCGGCGGACGCGAAGGTGCGCACCGCCCACTCCATCGCCGCCGGCGAACCCAGGCCGACCCCGTCCTCGACGTGCATGAGCAGCTTGGGCACCTCCGGGCTGGCCGCCATCCAGGCGTCGTAGTTCTCGATGATGGCGACCACGTCGGCGGGCTCGCCGTCGAGCGGGAACTCCCTGGGCCACACCAGCATCGGCTTGCGCGACTCCGGCGTCGGGTACGGCGCGCGGTAGGCGTCGAGCGCCTCCGGGGTGAGGGTGCGGGTGGAGGCGGGCAGGTTGAACTCGATGAACATATTGCGTTCCAGCACCATCTCCTCGCCTTCGGGGGAACGGAAACGGCGGAACAGTTCCGCGCCCTGCGGCGGCATGTCCGACCAGCTCATGGGGCGCAGGAAGGTCTCCACCACGGCGATGCCACGCACCCGTTCGGGATGGCGTGCGGCCCAGTCCATTCCGAGCGCGCCGCCCCAGTCGTGGCCGACGATGACGACCTGGTCCAGGCCCAGGGCCTCGAACCAGGCGTCCAGGTAGCGGACGTGATCGACGAAGCGGTAGTCGCTGTCCGGCTTGCCGGAGGCGCCCATGCCGATGAGATCCGGTGCGAAGACCCGGGTTCTCGCATCGGACACCGCACCGCTCACGTGCGGGATCACGTCGCGCCAGATGTAGGACGAGGTGGGGTTGCCGTGCAGGAAGACGACGGGGACGGTTCCGGCCGCGACGGGACCGCTGCCGGTGTCGGTGTAGTTGATGAACGAGTCCAGAACGTCGATGGTGGCCATCGTGGTGTCCTTCCGGGTGAGTTGCCTACACCTGGTTGGACACACGCCGGGGCGGCTTGTGACCGGACCTAGATATGACCTGGGTCATACATCGGAACGGTGCCCGGCTCGACCGTCAGGGCGGGGTGGACGCCCGGCGTGAGGCCGTTGCCGACCGCGGCCCGCTGCAGCATGGCGAGCAGTTTCGGCCGATCCCCGGGATCGAGGGGCTCGAGCAGTTCGGCATTGAGCTGTTCGGCCAATCCCGCCGCGCGGCCGATCATCTCGCGTCCGGCGGGCAGCAGGTGCACGGCGTGCGCGCGCCGGTCGGCGGGGTGTTTGCGGCGTTCGACCAGGCCGCGCTTCTCCAGGTCGTCGATCAGGCTGACCATCACGTTGCGGTGGATCCCGAGCGCGTCGCAGAGCTGTTGCTGGGTGCGGCCGTCATTGGCCTCGAGCATGCGCAGCGTGCCGTACTGCGGCGGCTTGATGCCCAGGGGGCCGAGCAGCTGGTCGAAGCGGTACGCGGAGTGGGAGCCCAGCTGGGCGAACAGGAACGCGGCGCTGTCGACGAGGGGCACGCGCTGGGGATCGACGTCGGTCACGCGCATAGCGTAGCCCGACCCATGCGCACAATCAGTGATTGCCCACTTGTTTGATAATCACTTCAGGTGCATAGTTTGAAGCGGACCTCCACCCACCCCGAATCGAAGAGAGTTCGCAGTGGATACCGACAACACCCCCACCCTCGATCCACGCCGCTGGATCGCCTTCGCCGTCGTGCTGGCCGCGGGATTCATGGACCTGCTCGACGTCACCATCGTCAATGTCGCCGTCCCCAGCATCCAGAAGGACCTGGGCGCGGCCTACTCGCAGATCGAATGGATCATCGCCGCGTACGTGCTGTCCTTCGCGGCCGTGCTCATCACCGGCGGCCGGCTCGGCGACATCTACGGCCGCAAACGCCTGTTCCTGATCGGCGTCGCCGGATTCACCGCGGCCTCGCTGGCCTGCGGCCTGGCGACCTCGCCCGGCATGCTCATCGGCTCCCGGTTCGTACAGGGCGCGATGGCCGGGCTCATGGTGCCGCAGATCCTGGCCATCATCCGCGTCACCTTCCCGAAGGACGAGCGCGCCAAGGCGATCGCCGTGTACAGCGGCGTCGGCGGATCCGCCTCGGCGGTCGGGCTGTCATTGGGCGGGCTGCTCGTCGAGTGGAATCTGTTCGACCTGGACTGGCGGCCGATCTTCCTGGTGAACGTGCCGGTCGGGCTGCTCGCGCTGGGCGCGGCCGCCGTGGTCATGCGGGATTCGCGGTCCACGCACGCGCCGCGACTGGACATCGTCGGCATGGTGCTGGCCATCTCCGCGGTGCTGCTGCTGGTGTACCCGCTCACCGAGGGCCGCCGATTGGATTGGCCCGCCTGGACTTTCGTCATGATCGGGGCGGCGGCGGTGACCTTCGCGGCCTTCCTGGTCTACGAGCGGTGGCGGGCCCGCACCGCCGGGTCACCGCTGGTCGACCTGGAGCTGTTCCGGTCGCGGCCGTTCACGGTCGGGCTGGCCGGCTGGCTGCTGTTCTGGATCGGATTCGGCGGGTTCTTCCTGATCTGGACGCTGTTCATGCAGGCCGGGCTCGGCTGGTCGCCCATGCGGGCCGGCCTCACCTCGGCGTTCTTCGCGGTCGGCGCGGGCATCGGGGCGGGCGTCTCGGTGAGTGCCCTCGCGCCACGGTTCGGCAAGTGGGTGCTGCTGGTCGGCGGGTTGATCACCGCGGGCGGGTTCGCCTTCTACGGTGCGCTCGCCACCCGCTACGAATCCGATTTCGCCTCCTGGCAGATGGTGTTCCCGCTGGTGGTGACCGGTATCGGATTCGGCATCGTGGTCGCGCCGACCATCGACATGCTGCTCGGGCAGATTCCCGACCGTGAGGCCGGAGCCGCGTCCGGGCTGCTGAACACCGGACAGCAGCTGGGTCTGGCGCTGGGTGTGGCGCTGGTCGGGATCCTGTTCTTCGGGCAGTTGGATCACGATTCGGCGCGCGGTGTGGATTCCGTTGCGGCGCAGACCCGCACGGAGCTGGCCACCGCCGGGGTGCCGGACGGCGCGCGGGAGCAGATTCTCGCGGGCTTCTCCGCCTGCGTGCGGGACCGCTCCGGTGAGGCGGATCCGTCGGTCGTTCCGGCCAGCTGCCAGTCCGCTCCCGCGGACCCCGCGATCGGCGGGATCCTCACGCGAGCCGGCGAAGACGCCAATGCGGTGAACTTCGCGCACACCTTCCGGTACACGCTGTGGTGGGGCATCGGGCTGATGGCCCTGGTCTGCGTCGGATTCCTGGTGCTGCCGGCCGACACCCGGCTCGAACAACACGAGATGGCGGCCGAGGAGGACCTCGTCGGGGTCTGACCGCCACGCACGCCGGCCGCCGGTTCGGGGAATTCCTCGGACCGACGGCCGCTTCCGAGGAAGAATTCCAGACGAATCACCGACTTCCGACAGGAGCCAGTCATGCGCGCGGCCGTGGTCAGTAAGGGCGAATTCCAGGTCGAGGACCTCCCGACTCCCGTGCCGGGGCCGGGCCAAGTGCTCATCTCCGTCACCCGCTGCGGCATCTGTGGCTCCGACCTGCACGCCCGCCTGCACTGCGACGAACTCGCCGACCTGGCCGCCGCCACCGGCTACGACCGGTTCATGCGGTCGGAACAGCGCATCGTCATGGGCCACGAATTCACCGGCGAGATCGAGGAATACGGACCCGGCACCCGGCGGCGCTGGAAGCCCGGCACCCCGGTGGTCGCCCTGCCGATCCTGCGCACCGGTCGGCAGCCGGAACTGACGGGATTGTCCACGCACGCGCCGGGCGGCTACGCCGAACAGGTCCTGATCCAGGAACCCATGACCTTCCCGGTCCCCAACGGCCTCGCCCCCGACCTCGCCGCCCTCACCGAACCCATGGCCGTGGCCTGGCACGCGGTCCGCAAGAGCCGGATCACCAAGGGCCAGACCGCTTTCGTCATCGGTTGCGGGCCGATCGGCCTGGCCGTCATCTCCATGCTGAAGGCCGCCGGCGTCCACACCGTCGTCGCCAGCGACTTCTCCCCCCGCCGCCGGGAACTCGCCGCGGCCTGCGGAGCCGACGTGGTGGTCGACCCCGCCACCGAATCCCCGTGGGAGTCGACGCCGAAGAAGTCCCGCATCACCGGCGCCGCCGACATCCTCAACCTCGGCTTCGACGCCATGGAACGCCTGCGGCGCCTCCCCAATATTCCGTGGTGGTACCTGTTCCGCGCGGCCCACACGCTCCAGCGCGGACCCTCCGGTCCGGTCGTCTTCGAATGCGTCGGCGTGCCGGGCATCATCGACCAGATCCTCACCGCCGCACCGCCGTTGACCCGGGTCGTGGTCGTCGGCGTGTGCATGCAGCAGGACGCCTTCCATCCCGCGACCGCCATCAACAAGGAGATCGAGCTGCGCTTCGTGCTCGGCTACGACCCCGGCGAGTTCCGCGACACCCTGCATATGATCGCCGACGGCAAGGTCGACCCGTCACCGCTGATCACGGGCACCGTGGGCCTCGACGGTATCGACACCGCCTTCGCCACCCTCGCCTCCCCCGAGCACCACGCCAAGATCCTCATCGACCCGCGCAGCGACCGCACCGCCCCCTGACCGGGGAGCGCTATCGGCCGGGGCGCAGGACCGGGAACGGCGTCGTCGGGGGCTCGTGGAGGATTTCCAGGAGGCCCTCGGCGCTGCGCGCGGCGGTGAGGCAGGCGTTGGCGGTGAACTGATCGGCCAAGGGGTGGCGGGCTCGGTTCCGCCACTTCCGCACCGCGGCCAAGGCCACGTCGCGCTGGGTGGGGACGTCGGTGTGGGCGGGCAGGCCCAGGCGGAGGGTCGGGGCCACGCCGGTGCCGCCGATCAGGCGGTTGAGTTCCGCGAGATCCTCCTGGGGCAGGGGGAGTTCGTCGGAGCGGAGATGCGACAGCAGACGTAGTTCGGCGAAGCCGTGGACATCGGCGAGCAGGGTGCGGACACGCGGGAGGAGGGCGTCGGCGGGGGAACCCTGATTGGCGGCGAGAATGCGGGCCAGCGCGGTCAGCGCCGAGTGGGCCTTCAATTCGTCTGCACGCTGGGCGAATTGGACATCCAGGACGGTGCGGAGTTCGTCGAGTCCACTGCGGCTGGAGAGTTCGGCGGCCAGCGCCTGCGAGCCGCGGACCCCCAGGCGGATCAGGGTGACGGCCAGGCGGATACCGAACAGGCCGAACCGCGCGGCCAAGTGGGCGCGGAGGTCCGCCGGAACCGGGAGAGGCAGATCGGGGTGGGCGAAGCGATCAGCCGAGAGGAGGGCGGCGGTCAGGTCATCGACAGGGATGGCGGCCAGCGCCTCGAAGGCGTCGTACTCCCGCTGCCGGAGGGTGGCGGCCGCGAAGGCCAGCAGGCCCGCCACCGGAATCACCGACTGGCACAGCCCCGTTCGCTCCAGTTCCGTCGCGAAACGGGAGGCCACGTCGCGCGCCGAATGCAGGGCGTCGATGCGGCCCGCACCGATCTCATCGGCCCGCGACACCACGCCGACCACGCCCAGCGGCCCCGAGAAACTCTGCGGCGCACCGCTGTTACCGCTGTGCCCGCCGCCGATCCGCTCCAGGAAATCGACGTCGGCGGCGTCCAGGCGGCGCAGGAGATAGAGGACGGCGTCGGCGGGCGGCAGCGCCGGATCCGGGCCGCCGGGGGTCAGCAGCCGCGACGTGCGGGCCGACACCTCCCGCGACAGCGACGAGATGCCGGGGGTGTCGATGATGGTGGTCTGCGCCAGCTCCGCCGACGGCCACTCCACCGCCAGCTGATCCACCTCGCGCGGGGTCGGCGAATTCCAGCGCAGCGCCGACAGATCGAAGGTGAGACCGTGCGCGCCGGGCAGCCCCTCGGCCCCGCGGCCGCGACGCACCACCACATCGGCGCGGGCGCCGTCCACGCTGTAGGCGGTGACCCGGGGCGCGGTCCCATTGCGATACCAGGTGACCAGACGGGTGCACTCGGTGGCGTCGGTGGGCGCGATGTCCTGCCCGACCAGAGCGTTCAACAGGGTCGACTTGCCAGCCTTCAGCTGACCCGCCAGGGCCACCCGCAGCGGCTCGTCCAACCGCCGCGCGCACTCGTCCAGCTGAGCCCGCACCCGCGGCTGCTCGCCGAGCGCCCGCCTGGCCGCGGCCAGCAGCCCGCGCGTCTCCGGTACCAGCCCGTATCCGACACCGCTCGCGTCGTCCCTCATAGGCTCCCGATTCCGAAGCACACCGCACCTCCACGCATCCGCAAGGCATTCGCCGGGACACGCGGAATCGTTATCAGACCCCGCCGGGTCTCACAGCCGATTCCCAGCCCCGGGCATCGGCCCGGGCCGCCCGGGGACACGACTCCGTCCGCCACACCCTGATCTTGCCCGGCCCGGAGCGAATCCCCCCGACCCGGCCTCGGTTGCCGCACCGGCCGCCCCCGTGCGCACCGAGCCTCCTGCGGCTC
>NZ_JBHWHH010000159.1:0-16554 GCF_042732555.1 Nocardia sp. NPDC059764 | reverse complement strand
GCCCACGGCGACGCTCACGGAAGCGGCGACCCCGACGGCCGCGGCCCTCTTCGTCGTCACCACCGCGGTCGCTGCGGTCGCTGCGACCGGCGCCGTTCTGCTGACCGGCGTTCTGGTTGCGCTCGCCCTGGTCGCCGCGCTGACCGCGCTCGCCCTGACCGCGCTCGCCCTGGCTGCGATCGCGGCGACGCTCGCCGCCCTCCTGCTCGCCCTTGTCGGCGGCGGGGGCCTCGGCCGTGTCGGCCGCGCCACGCTGCTCGCGGCCCCGGCGCTGGCGGCCTCGGCCACGCTGGCCGCCGTCGCGAGTGTCCTCGCCACCCTCGGCGCGGGCGGTCTCGCCGTCCTCGCGCTTGGCCTCACGGGACTCCGCGCCCTTGGATTCGCGCGTCTCCGAAGCGTTTTGGCGGGACTCGGCCTTCTCGGCACGGTCGGCCTTCGCCTCGACCGGCGCCGCATCGGCGGACCGGGCGGACTTCTTCACGGACTCGGTGTCGGCGGCCGACACGGACTCCCCGCCGGTCGACGCGTCCTCGGCCTTCCCCTTGGCCTTCCCCGTGGTCTTGCCACCACTGGTCGCGGGCGCCTTGATGGTGGCCCCGACCTGGTTCTCCTTGATAGCGGCGATGAGATCACCCTTACGCATCCCGGAAGTGCCTCGGATACCGAGTTCTCCCGCAAGCGCACGCAACTGCGGCAACAACATTCCAGTCAGCCCCGATCGTGCGACGTCAGTTTGTTCGCTCATCTTCGAAATCTGTCCGGAGTCACTTTCGCGGCTCCCCGAGGACGCTGGATCACTGTCCACCCCGGGTGTCGCGAGCAGGTCCGTATCTGTCACGGAAATCCTTTCCTTCCCTCGACCGCCGTGTGCCAGTTCGAGGGTTCCTCCTGCAGTCCGGACTCCTGCCGGACTCGGATGCCGTATCGCCTGTCCCGCCGGACCGGTGGGCTCGCCAAATGGTGGGAGAGATCATTCCAGTTGACTGGCTACCCCCAAGTTTCGAGCCTCGAGCTCGAGCCCGAGCAAGGAGCCTCTGGAGCGATTTGCCCTGATGAAGCACCGGCGTCTGACGCGCACGATGTACGGACTCGCTCAGGATAGCTCCCACCTTTTGCATCGGCAAGGCAGGCGCGCTGTCAATCCACCAAGACGCCGTCGGCGATGCCGGGCTCGAGCACGCGCAGTCCGTCGGCGATCGCGAGTTCGCGCAGTTCCTCGGGGAATTCGCTGGTCGCGAAGGCCAACACGGTCGGACCTGCACCCGACACGGTAGCCGGAATGCCGGCCGCGCGCAGCCGTTCGATCCACTTCGTGGTGAGCGGCAGCGCCGAGGCGCGGTAGCCCTGATGTAGCCGGTCGGCTGTGGCGGGCATCAGCAGGTCAGGGCGCTGCGTCAAGGCGACTACCGCCAGCGCGGCCCGGCTGGCGTTGAAGGCCGCGTCGGCGTGCGGCACCGTGTCCGGGAGCAGACCGCGAGTGTGCGCGGTGGAGGAACGCTCCTCGGGGATGAGCACCACCGGGCGCAGCGAGGCGTGCGGTTCCAGCCGCACCGCGCGGTAGACGCGGCCGTGCAGCTCCGCCGTGCCGTTTCCGGCTGCGAGACCTTCGGTTTCGGACCAGGACACCACGATCCCGCCCAGAATGCTGGCCGACGCGTTGTCCGGGTGGCCCTCGAATTCCGAGGCCAGCTGCACCATCACGTCATCGCCGTAGGCCAGTCCGGCATCGAATTTCGTGGCCAGGCCGCGGCCGGCGGCCAAACCGCCGACCACCGCCGAAGCCGACGAGCCCATGCCCCGCGAATGCGGAATCACGTTGCGGCACACCACGTCCAGGCCGTCCGCCCACACACCTGCGGCCTGCAGGCCGCGTTCGATGGCGCGCACCACCAGATGCGAAGGGCCCCAGGGCACGTCATCGGCACCCTCCCCCTCGACCCGGATGGTCAGGCCGGTGTCGGTGGTGGACACCGTGATCTCGTCGTAGAGACCCAGAGCGATTCCCAGGGAATCGAATCCCGGACCCAGATTCGCGCTGGACGCCGGAACCCGCACGGTGACGGAGATTCCGGCGGGCAGCGTCCGCGTCCCGCCGGAGCCTCGCTGACGCTCGGCACCGCCGGACCGCGAAGCGGCTGTGTCATGGTTCTCTCGCTCCGCTCGATAACGAAGCTGTGCGTCGCGCGCGGTCAACTCAGGCCAGCTCGAGCTCGTGGGCCACGGCGACCGGGTCGACCGCGATCGGCTTGACCTCGGGCATCCCCTTGAGCGCGTTGTCCGGGTCCTTGAGACCGTTGCCGGTCACGGTGCAGACCACGGTGAGGCCGGAATCCAGCCAACCCTCGGCGCGCGCGGCCAGCAGACCGGCGACCGACGCGGCGGAGGCGGGCTCCACGAAGACGCCCTCGGTGGCCGCGACCAGACGGTACGCGGCGAGGATCTCCTCGTCGGTGGCCGCGCGGAAGGCGCCGCCCGACTCCTCCTTGGCGTTCATCGCACCGTTCCACGACGCGGGCGCGCCGATCCGGATCGCGGTGGCGATGGTCTCCGGGTTCGACACCGGAGCGCCGTTGACCAGCGGCGCGGCGCCCGCGGCCTGCACGCCCAGCATGCGCGGGCGCGAGGTGGTGACGCCGTCGGCGAAGTACTCGCTGTAGCCCTTCCAGTACGCGGTGATGTTGCCCGCGTTGCCGACCGGGAGGACGTGCACGTCGGGGGCCTTGCCCAGCGCGTCGGCGATCTCGAAGGCGGCGGTCTTCTGGCCCTCGATGCGGGCCGGGTTCACCGAGTTCACCAGGCCGACCTCGGGGAAGTCGGAGGTGACCTTGCGGGCCAGCTCCAGGCAGTCGTCGAAGTTGCCGTCCACCTGGATGATCTTCGCGCCCAGCATGACCGCCTGGGCCAGCTTGCCCATGGCGATCTTGCCCGACGGGATCAGCACCGCGCAGTGCAGTCCGGCGCGGGTGGCGTACGCCGCGGCCGAGGCCGAGGTGTTGCCGGTGGAGGCGCACAGCACGGCGGTCTTGCCGGTGTACTTGGCGTCGGTCATGGCCATGGTCATGCCACGGTCCTTGAACGAACCGGTCGGGTTCGCGCCCTCGACCTTGAGGTACACCTCGCAGCCGGTCAGTTCCGACAGGTGGTGTGCGGGCACCAGCGGGGTTCCGCCCTCGAAGAGAGTGACGGCCTTCCAGTCGGCGGGAATCGCGAGACGATCGCGATACGCGTCGATCAAACCCGGCCACGGCGTGTGCACAGGTGCAGCAGCGCGTGCGGTTGCACTCATTCCTCGGTGCCTTCCAATCTCAGAACACTGGTCACGGACGTGACGGAGTCCAGTTCGGCCAATGCGGCAACGGTATCCGCCAGCGCGGACTCCAGCGCGTGGTGGGTCACCACAACCAGGCGCGCACCCTCGTCGTGTCCCTCCTGGCGGACCGTCGAGATGCTCACACCGTGCTTGGCGAATTCCCCGGCGACCGCTTCGAGCACACCGGTGCGGTCGGCGACCTGCATGTTCACGTGGTAGCGGGTCGGGGTGTCGCCGATCGAGGCGATCGGCAGCTCAGCATAGACCGATTCGCCCGGTGCGCGGCCACCGTAGAACTTGTTGCGCGCCGCCATCACCAGGTCGCCCATCACGGCCGACGCGGTGGGAGCGCCGCCGGCGCCCTGCCCGTAGAACATCAGGCGGCCGGCGTTCTCGGCCTCCACGACCACGGCGTTGAACGCGCCACTGACCGCCGCGAGGGGGTGCTTGCGCGGGATCAGGGCCGGGTAGACGCGCACGGAGATCTTCTCCTTGCCGCCCTCATCGGTGACGCGCTCGGCCATGGCCAGCAGCTTCACCGTGCAGCCCACGGCCGCGGCGGTCTCCAGGTCCTCGGAGGTGATCTTGGAGATGCCCTCACGGTAGACGTCGCCGGAGGTGACGCGGGTGTGGAAGGCGACCGAGGCCAGGATCGCGGCCTTGGCGGCGGCGTCGTAGCCCTCGACGTCGGCGGTCGGGTCGGCCTCGGCGTAGCCCAGGCGGGTGGCCTCGGCCAGCACGTCGTCGTAGTCGGCGCCGGTCTCGGCCATGGCCGAGAGGATGAAGTTGGTGGTGCCGTTCACGATGCCGACCACGCGATTCACCCGGTCGCCGGACAGCGACTGGATGAGCGGGCGGACCACCGGGATGGCGCCGGCGACGGCGGCCTCGAAGTAGAGGTCGGCGCGGTGGTTCTCGGCCGCGGCGGCCAGCTCGCCGGTGTAGTCCGCGAGCAGCGCCTTGTTGGCGGTGACCACGGACTTGCCCGCGTTCAGGGCCGCGGAGATGAGGGCGCGGGCCGGGTCGATGCCGCCCATCACCTCGACGACGATGTCGACGTCGTCGCGGGTGACCAGGGCCTCGGCGTCGGTGGTGAGCAGGTCGGCGGACAGGCCGCGGTCCTTGCTCAGGTCCCGCACCGCGACGCCGCGCAGCACGACGGGGGCGCCGACACGGTTGCACAGGTCGTCGGCGTGGTCACGAATGATGCGGACCACCTCGGTGCCGACCGTGCCCATGCCGAGGACCGCGACACCGATCGGGTGATCCGATCCCCACACGCCGTTCTTCGCAGCGTTGTTCGCTACCTCGGGCCCACCCGTCGCCCCACCGCCACCCCCAACGGAATCGCTCCGCGAAGCTGTCATCGTTGCACCTCCAAGCTGAGTAGGTCCTCCACCGTTTCACGGCGGAGGATCAAGCGCGCCTTGCCGTCTCGCACCGCGACCACCGGTGGCCGGGTGAGCATGTTGTAACGGCTCGACATCGAGTAGCAGTACGCGCCGGTCGCGGCCACCGCCACCAGGTCGCCCGGGCCCACATCGGCCGGGAGCCAGGTATCGCGGATGACGATATCCCCACTCTCGCAATGCTTTCCGACCACTCGGGCCACCACCGGACCGGCCTCGCTGGACCGCGAGACCAGCCGGCAGTCGTATTCGGCCTGGTACAGGGCCGGACGAATGTTGTCGCTCATGCCGCCGTCGACGCTCACATAGCGTCGGCGATTGCCGCCGTCGAGCACAACATCTTTGATGGTGCCCACCTCGTAGAGGGTGACGGTGCCGGGACCGGCGATGGCGCGGCCCGGCTCGACAGCGATGGTCGGCATCGGCAGCCCGGCGCGCTCGGCCTCCTCGGCCACGATGCGGCGCAGGTTGGCGGCGAAGCCGTCCAGGGCGGGCGGATCCTCGTGCGGCAGGTACGAGATGCCCAGGCCGCCACCGAGATCCAGGATCCGCATCTGCTCGGCGCGTTCCGTGCCGAACTTGTCGGCGACCTCGCGCAGCAGGCCCAGCATGCGGCGGGTGGAGATCTCGAAGCCGTCGATCTCGAAGATCTGCGAGCCGATGTGCGAGTGCAGGCCGAGCAGGCGCAGGTTGTCGGATTCGAAGACCCGCGCGATGGCCTGCATGGCGTCGCCGCCCGCGATGGAGAAGCCGAACTTCTGATCCTCGTGCGCGGTCGAGATGTACTCGTGGGTGTGGGCTTCCACGCCGACGGTGACGCGCACCAGCACGTCGACGACCTTGCCCGCGCGCTTGGCGACAGCTTCCAGCCGCTCGATCTCGATCAGCGAGTCGACGACCACGTCGCCGACGCCCGCCTCGACCGCCATCTCCAGCTCGGCCACCGATTTGTTGTTGCCGTGCAGCGCGATTCGCTCGGCCGGGAAGCCGGCGTGCAGCGCCACCGCGAGCTCGCCGCCGGAGCAGACATCCAGGTGCAGGCCCTCGTCGCGGATCCAGCGGGCGATCTCGCCGCACAGGAACGCCTTGGAGGCGTAGTGGACTCGCGCGCCGTCACCGAAGGCGCGGACCATGTCGCGGCAGCGCGACCGGAAGTCGTCCTCGTCGATGACGAACAGCGGGGTGCCGAATTCGGCGGCCAGCTCGTGCACCGGGACACCGGCCAGCCGCACCACGCCGTCGGCGTCGCGGGAGGCGTTGCGCGGCCACACGTTCGCGGGCAGCTCGATCATCTGGGCGGGCGCGCTGGGGCGCTCGGCCAGGGTGGGCGCGTGCGGAATGTCCGCGTGGCGGGGACCGGCGGGGTGGGCACTCATCTACATACGCTCCGGAGCACTGACGCCTAGCAGGCCGAGGCCGTTGGCGAGAACCTGACGGGTGGCTTTGACCAGCTCGAGACGAGCGGCGTTGAGCGGGGTGACCTCATCGTCGCCCTGCGGGATCACGCGCAGCGTCTTGTCGGACTGGAAGGGGTGGTACGCGCCGGCCAGCTCCTCGAGGTAGCGGACGACGCGGTGCGGCTCGCGCATGTCGGCGGCGGTGGCCACCACGCGCGGGTACTCGCCGAGGGTGCGGATCAGCTCGCCCTCGCGGTCATCGGTGAGAAGCGCGAAATCCGGTGCGACCGAGGCGTAGTCGAACGCGGCGGAGTTGCCGATGATCTGGTTGGTGCGGGCGTGCGCGTATTGCACGTAGTAGACCGGGTTCTCGCTGTCCTGGCGGGTCCACAGGTCCAGGTCGATGTCGATGCTGGAGTTCACCGAAGAGCGCACCAGCGAGTAGCGGGCGGCGTCGACGCCGATCTGCTCGACCAGGTCGTCGAGGGTGACGACGGTGCCCGCGCGCTTGGACATGCGGACGGCCGCACCGTCTTTCACCAGGTTCACCATCTGGCCGATGAGCACCTCGACGGTGTCGGGGTTGTCGCCGAACGCCGCGGCGGCGGCCTTCAGGCGGCCGATGTAGCCGTGGTGGTCGGCGCCCAGCATGTAGATGCACAGGTCGAAGCCGCGCGAGCGCTTGTTCTGGAAGTAGGCGATGTCACCGCCGATGTAGGCGGACTTGCCGTCGCTCTTGATGACGACGCGGTCCTTGTCGTCGCCGTACTCGGTGGAGGCGATCCACCAGGCGCCGTCCTTCTCGTACAGGTTGCCCGACGCCTTGAGCTCGTCGAGGGCCTTCTCCACCGCGCCGGAGGCGAACAGCGAGCTCTCGTTGAAGTACACGTCGAAGTCGGTGCCGAATTCGTGCAGCGTCTTCTTGATGTGCGCGAACATCAGCTCGACGCCCTCGCGGCGGAACAGCTCGTGGCGCTCGGTCTCCGGGAGTTCCAGCACGCCCGGGTTGGTCTTGACCACGGTGTCGGCGATGTCGTTGATGTAGTCGCCCGCGTAGCCGTCCTCGGGGGTCGGCTGCCCCAGCGCGGCGGCGACCAGCGAGTTGGCGAAGCGGTCGATCTGCGCGCCGTGGTCGTTGAAGTAGTACTCGCGGGTGACGTCGGCGCCCTGCGCGGCCAGGATGCGGCCGAGCGCGTCGCCGACCGAGGCCCAGCGGGTGCCGCCCAGGTGGATGGGGCCGGTGGGGTTGGCGGAGACGAACTCCAGGTTGATCCTGGTGCCGCCCATGGCGTCCGCGGTGCCGAAGTTCGCGCCCGCCTCCAGGATCTTCTCCACGATCGCGCCCTGCGCGGCCTTGGCCAGGCGGATGTTCAAAAAGCCGGGTCCCGCGACTTCGGCGACCTCGATGCCCTCGGCGGCGGTCAGCGCCTCGGCGAGCAGGGTGGCGAAATCGCGCGGGTTCATTCCCGCCTTCTTGCCTACCTGCATGGCCACATTCGTGGCATAGTCACCGTGCTCGGGGTTGCGGGGACGCTCCACCTTGACCTCGTCGGGCAGGACCGCAGGGTCGGATCCACGTTCGACAAGTACCTTCGCCGCGGTAGCACGAAGGAGATCTGCAAGGTCAGCTGGAGTCACGAGTCACTATCCTATGGTCTGAGCAGGTGAACGCCGCGAGCGGGCACCACCGGGCAGGTGCCCAGCAAACGATGCGGCCGCGTCGTTTGATTGTCCGACACGTCGAAAAGAGCACAACAAGCATGCCGAGCAAGACCAGTGCCAAATCGGCCAAGGCCATCAAGGCCGCGGGCAAGTCCGCCGGGTCGTCCCGCAAGGGCGGTGGCGGCGGACTGGGCGGTAAGCGCCAGATCCCGTGGCTCATGATCGGCGCCGTCGTCTGCGTCCTCGCCCTGATCGGCGGCATCGCCTGGGTGCTCGTGCCGAAGATCCAGGACAAGCAGGAGCAGAGCAAGTACACGCCGTCCGCGCAGAAGAAGGATCCCTCGGATCAGATCTCCGGCGTGGTGAAGAAGGACTACGCGGCGGGCCTGCACATCTCCGCGACCCAGCGGGTGGCCTACGACCAGGCCCCGCCCTTCGGCGGCCCGCACGACAGCTCGTGGGCGGCGTGCACCGGCGTGGTGTACCCGAAGGCGATCCGCACCGAGAACGCGGTGCACTCGCTCGAGCACGGTGCGATCTGGATCGCCTACAACCCGGACAAGCTCGACAAGGCGGGCGTCGACACGCTGTCGGCCAAGGTCAAGGGCAAGCCGTACACCCTGATGTCGCCGTACCCGGGCCTGGATTCGGCCATCTCGCTGCAGTCGTGGGGTCACCAGCTCAAGCTGGACAGCGCCGATGACAAGCGCGTCACCCAGTTCATCACCGCGCTGCGGCTGAACCAGTACGCCTACCCCGAGGTCGGCGCGGACTGCGCGAACCCGACCTTCAAGACCGACGACCCGCCGGCCTTCGACCCGAGCGCCCCCGGCCCCGACGCGGTCCCGATGGACGGCACCGGCGCGACCAAGGCGCAGAACGAGACCGGCGGCACCCCGGGCATGCCCGGCGGCATCCCCGCCTTCCCCGGCGGTATCCCGAGCCTGCCCGAGGGCACCCCGGGTCTGCCGACCGACGCCGGCCTGCCCGGCGGCATCCCGACCATCCCGGCCCCGACCGACGGCCCGACGCAGCCGGAGCAGCCGGCTCCGACCCAATAGTGCCGCCGTTCATGGCCGACGTTCCCGATCGCAGCTCCGAGCCGGATCCCGCCGCCGAACCCGACCAGCAGCCGCGCCGCAACCAGCGGCAGCTGCTGGCGATCCTCGGCGTGGTCGGGGTGCTGCTCGTCGGTTTCCTGGCCGGAATCCTGGTCGGCAATCCGCTGCGGCATCAGACCGAAACGCCCGGCGCCGTGGATGTCGGCTTCTCCCAGGACATGTCGGTGCACCACACGCAGGCGGTGCAGATGTCGAGTCTGGCGCTGACCGGGTCGGCCGACCCGGCGGTGAAGCGCCTGGCCTACGACATCCTGACCACGCAGGCCAATCAGGCCGGGCGCATGCAGGGTTGGCTGCAGCTGTGGGACAAGCCGCTCATCTCCCCCGAGGGCTATATGGGCTGGATGACCGACATGTCGGCGCACCAGCATTCGGGCACGGCCATGCACGCCGGCGCGGTGCAGACCATGCCCGGCATGGCCTCGGATCAGGAGATGGCCGCGCTCGGCCAGGCCACCGGTCCGGCCCAGGACGCACTGTTCCTGCAGCTCATGCTGCGCCACCATCAGGGCGGCATGCCCATGATCGAGTACGCGGAACAGCGCGCCGACACCGACGCGGTGCGGTCGCTGGCGGAGAGTATGGCCAAAACCCAGCAGGGTGAGGCCGATCTGATGACGCAGATGCTCGCCGAACGCAAGGTCGCACCGCTGCCGATGAACTGAGGACCGGCGGACCGGGTGGATAGAAACGCCCGGTCCGCATCGGTTTTTGGCGCAGCGCAGCCGATGCGATACGCTTTCCCCGCCCGACCGGGAGACCGGACGGGACCATCCCCGCCCTCGTAGCTCAGGGGATAGAGCGTCTGCCTCCGGAGCAGAAGGCCGCAGGTTCGATTCCTGCCGAGGGCACCACCAAAGGCCCCGACCGTCAATGACGGTCGGGGCCTTTGTCGTTCGCGCGGCTGTCGTTCGCGCACCGGGACAGCCGAACCAGATGTCTGACTTATCGTGCCATCGTGACGGATCGGTATTCCGATTCACGGCCCTGGGCGGGAAGGTAGAGCTGTGCATCGCGGTGTCCGGTTGCGCAGGAGGCAGCCGGACACCGCGAGCGCGTTCCGGGCAGATCGGTCGGCCCTGCCTTGCCGAGTGAAACACGTGCACGCCGGTATCTTCTGAGAGGTGCCGGAGAACGAGAGCGCCCGTCCAGGACAGCGGTCGCGGCGCGCCTCGCGCCCCGGGTTCCGCCGCTTGTTCCCGCTGCTCGCGGCCACCGTCAGCGGCTCGATCCTGGCCGCATCGGCCACCGCCACACCCGTCCGGACGGAAGAGACGACCCTCGCGTCGTTCTACGACCCGGCCGCCGACCGGATTCCCGGGACCCACGGTTCGGTGATCCAGATCCGGCCGCTCACAGGCGATCCCGCGCTCGCCGGGGCACGTAACTATCTGCTGATGTACCGCTCGATCGATATGCAGGGCGATCCGGTCGCGGTCACCGGCACGCTCGCGGTGCCCGACAGCACGCCGCCGCCCGGCGGCTGGCCGTTGATCTCCTGGGCGCACGGCACCACCGGGGTCGCCGACGCGTGCGCGCCCTCCCAGGACACCTCCCCCGACTTCCCGGCCCACGACTACACCTCGATGGTGCGGCGGGTGCAGGAGCGCTGGGTGGCGGCCGGGTACGCGGTCGCGCAGACCGACTATCAGGGGCTGGGCACGCCCGGGCCGCACGGCTATCTGATCGGCACCGCCGAGCAGCGCGCCGTCACCGATATGGCCAGGGCCGCACGGCAGATCGACCCCGATATCGGGACGCGCTGGGTGGCGGTCGGGCATTCCCAGGGCGGGCAGGCGGCCGTGTTCACCGACGCGCAGGCTCAGCAGTGGGCGCCGGACCTGCAATTGCTGGGCGCGGTGGCGCTCGCCCCGGCCTCACACCAGGGCATCGGTTTGCAGGCCTCGCAGCTGGCCACCACCGCGGGCGTGGCGGGGGCGCTGGCCCCGCTCACCGGCGGCGCGGTGTCGTTCCTGCCGTTGATCATTCGCGGCGCGCAGACGGTGGCCGAGGTGGATCCCTTTCGATTCCTCACGGCGCGTGCGCAATCCATGCTGGATCAGGCCGACAACCGGTGCATCGGTCAACTGCGGCAACCGGATTCGTGGGGCGGACTGAACTCCGACGACGTTTTCCGGCGCGACGGGGACACCGCCGCGCTGATCCGCGTGCTGGACGAGAACGACCCCACCGCCCTGTCGTTCACCCAGCCGCTGCTGGTGTTGCAGGGCCACGCCGACACGACCGTACCCGCCCCGGGCACCGAGGCCATGGTGGTGCAGCAGCGCGCGAGCGGGCAGCCGGTGGAGTACCACGCCTACACGGGGGTGGATCACCGCGGCGTGCTCGACGCGTCGTTCGATGACGCACTGGGCTGGGTGAATCGGCGCTTCGGGCGCTGAGCTCAGGCCGACGGCGTCCAGGCCGGGTCGCGGCCGAACCAGGCGGCGAGGCGGTCGTACGCGGGGGCGTCGGCGGCGATCGGCATCTCCGGGCCGAAAGCCTTTCCCGGGCCCCGGAATTCGGGTTTCAGGACCCGATGCGACCAGGCCAGGCCGTATTCGGCGAGTTCCGGGTCCAAGACCCGGTCCTGGCCGGTGGCGCGGGCGAGATCCCAGGTGTGCGTGGCGAATTCGGCGATCTGCTGGTCGACGCGGCCGCGCAGCGGGGCCTCCCCGCCCAGGCCGGGCACCGGCCGGTCCAGGTCGGCGGCCCGCCACTCGTCGAGCAGGGCTCGCGCGCGGGTCTGGAATTCGGCGGACCAGTCCGTGCCGACCTCGTCGGGCGGGGCTCCCCACTCGGGCATGTCGCCGCGGGCGGCGATGCGGAAGTCGCGCAGGATCTGACCGATCAGGTGGGTCGCCAGCTCCCGCACGGTCCAGTCCGCGCACGGGGTGGGCTGGTCGGCCTGGTCCGGGGTGACGGCGGCGATGACCTCGCCGGTCTGGGTGATCGCCCGGGTCAGGAGAGCGATGGTCGGGTCCACCGGTGATGTGTCGGCCATGCGGCCAGATTAGCCCCGGGGCAGGACCTTCCGGGGTTCATCGGCGTGGGGCGCGGCGGGCGCGGTGCGCGCCGGGCGGATCCGCCACAGCAGATACACCCCGGCCGCGCAGCCGAGGGTGACGACCAGCGCCGCCCACCCGGGCGCCGCCGAGACCACGCCGCTCGGATC
Organism: Nocardia sp. NPDC059764; assembly: GCF_042732555.1. Lineage (NCBI taxonomy): Bacteria > Bacillati > Actinomycetota > Actinomycetes > Mycobacteriales > Nocardiaceae > Nocardia > Nocardia sp. NPDC059764. The sequence continues at coordinate 4,480 of NZ_JBHWHH010000159.1, read as the reverse complement.
CCGGTACCAGCGCGGCGAATACGCGACCCGGCCGAAGTCGCTGCCGCGCAGCGCCACCACCAGGCAGGGCACGATCAGCACCGCGATGGCCACCACCGCGCTGCCGGCGGACTTCGGCACGGCCGCGCCGAAGCAGCAGCCGATGGCGAATCCGGTGGCCACGACGCCGAGCACCGGGATCACCGAGTACTGATGGGCCAGGTCCGCGGTGCCCGCCGCGAAGACGGCCAGCGCCCCGGTCACCGCCAACGCGAGCCACGGGGAGCGCCGCGACCGTCCGGCGACCAGTCCGGCCAGCAGGGCCAGCACCGGGAACGGCGCGGTCCAATCCGGCCGCGGCACGGCGATGATCGCGCTGCCCGCATTGGCCACCGCGACCGCCAGCAGCACCAGCGTGCCCTCGCGGCCCGGCAGCAACAGGGCGGCCAGGACGGCCGCGCCGACGGTGACGGCGACGGCCGCGCCGATCTGCACGAACGTCCCGGCGTGGCGCACGAACCGTTCCGTCGACAGCACGGTCGCGGTGATCACCACGAGCGCGGACAGGATGGTGCCGATGGCCAGGTCGGTGGTCTCCTGCTCGGTCACCGGATCGGACTGTTGCAGCGCGATTCCCGCGGCCAGCAGCGCGGCGGTGAGCAGCAGCAGCCACACGGGCGGCGTTCCGACCGAGGCCAATTGGATGAGCGGGTTGCTGCCGCCGTCGGCGGGTGGCAGCGAGGTCTGGTCCCCGATCAGGATCGAGCCGAGCGCGCCGATGAGGAAGGCCGCGGTCGCGAGCGGCTTGCCGAAGACCGCGACGGCGAGCGCGCCGAGCAGGATGCCCGCGAAGATGGAGTCGATGTAATTGGCGGTGGTGAGGCTGTCCATGGTCGGCGCGCCCCGGTTCCAGAACTGGTCGACCAGCAGCATGACCGCGCTGCCGCAGGCGGTGATCCAGGCGCTGCGTCTGCCGAGCGCGACCACCAGGGCCGCCGACACCACGGCCAGCGCGGCGCCGGCCGCCGCGGCACGCGGCATATTGAGGACGAGCAGATCCAATTGCAGGACCGGTCCGGCGGTGGCGCCGCCGAGATCGAGGGGGGCCATCAGCAGCAGTCCCGCCACGGCCGCGCCGAGCAGGGCCGCGAGCGTCTCGATCGTCACCGCGTAGCGCCGGATCGACAGGGGTGCGGCCATGCCGGCCTGGTGTGCCAGCGCGAACCTCGCGCCCATGTGTCACCTACTCCCTCGGTGATGCGACGCCTTCCGCGTACGGCGATGTCGAGCAGCTATGTGTGACCGAGGCTAACAGCCCTGCGCAGTGTGCATTCCGGGATGTGGAGTCGGTCACACGGGACGGCGATCACACGAAGCGCGTGGGAGCGGGGGTGCGGTTCGCGCGAGCCGGTTCAGGCGCAGCGGAAGCGGAAGGTCGCGAGCGGGGTGATGCCCGGCACCGAGGTGACCTCGAGCGCGGAATCGCCGTCGAGCATGCAGCCGATGGGCGCGGCGACCTGAACCCGGTAGCAGCCCGGCGCGCCCGGGTAGACGGCCGAGCCGTCGGCGCCGGTGGTGATGGTGGCCAGGCTCGCGCCGCCGCCGCAGGGCGCGATGTCGGCGGCCACGCCCGCCATGGGGAACTGTTCGGTTCCGAAGACCGCCTGCACCTTCAGCGCCGGATCGGCGGCCGGTTCGGCGCCTGCCTGCGGGGCGAGCGCGCACGCGGCGGCGAGGGCGGACATGACGATCAGCGTGCGGCGCACCGGGTCTCCTTCGGCCTCGAGCCGATGATTCGGCTTCCGCGCCAATATAGGTGCTTCCCAGACCATTCGGTCACATTCCGTCGACCCGGTGCCCGGTGTGAGTCGACCCCGTGCCCGTGTGATCAGACCGCGGAAACGGCGTCCGGCACCGTGAACACGCCGGGCGCGGCGCCGTTGCGGGGTGCGTGACCGGCGGCGGCGCACTGCTCGGAGGTGAAAGCGACGGCCGCGCCGAGGACTTCGAGGTCGACCCGGTCGCCGACCGCGGGCGCGCCGACACTGACCCGGCGTACCTGGATCGGTTCCGGGGAGCCGTCGAGGTCGAGGGTGAGCATGACGTCCGCGCCGCGGAATTCGAGGGCGCGCACGGTGGCGCTCCCGGCGTCGTCGGCGGCGGTGGCGTGGGCCAGCAGCTGTTCGGGGCGCAGCATGATCGCGCCCTGCCCGGTCGGGGCGTCGGCCTGCACGGGGATCCGGCCCAGCAGGGTCTCGGCGGTCACCGGCCCGATGCTGGCGTCGAGCAGCACGGTGTCGCCGAGGAATCCGGCGGTGAACAGGTCCGCGGGCTCGGCGTACACCTGTTCCGGGGTGCCGACCTGGGTGAAGCGGCCCGAGCACATGACGGCCACCTGATCGGCGAAGGACAGCGCCTCCTCCTGATCGTGGGTGACCAGGATGCTGGTCATGCCCGCGGCGCGCAGGGTTTCGGCGACGGCCTGGCGGGTGGCGGCGCGCAGTCCGGTGTCGAGGGCGCTGAAGGGTTCGTCGAGCAGTATGAGGGCGGGTTTGCGGGCCAGCGCCCGGGCCAGCGCGACGCGCTGCTGCTGACCGCCGGAGAGCTGGTGCGGCCGCCGATCCGCATAAGACGGGTCGAGCGAGACCATTTCGAGGAGTTCGGCCACGTGCTGCCGGTGCTTGCGGCTCGCCCCGAACCCGCCGCCCAGCCCGTAGGCGATGTTCTGTCCCACGGTCAGGTGCGGGAACAGCGCGCCGTCCTGCGCCACATAACCGATGCGGCGGCGATGCGCGGGCAGCGAGAAGCCTTCGCGGGTGACGGTTTCCCCGCCGATGGTGACCGAGCCCGCGTCGGGGTGCTCGAATCCGGCGATCACCCGCAGCAGGGTGGTCTTGCCGCAGCCGGAGGAGCCGACGACGGCGGTGGCGGTGCCGTCGGCGACGTCGAGGCCGATGCCGTCGAGGACCGGCGCTCCCGGCCCGAAGCTCTTGCGAACCTGGTCTACGACAAGCCGACTCACAATCCCGCCGCCTTCCTGGATTGGGTGAACAGCAGATAGGTGACCGGCACCGAGGCGATGATCATGATCAGCGCGTAGGGCGCGGCGGCGGCGTAGTCCAGTTCGCCCGACAGCTGCCAGAACTGCATGGCGAGGGTGTTGGTGCCGTTGGGAGCGAGCAGCAGGGTGGCGGTCAGTTCGGTGGCCACGGCCACGAACACCATGGCGGCGGCGGCCGCGGCGGCGGGCGCGGTCAGGCGCAGGGTGACGCGGAAGAACGTGGCGGCCGGGGACTTTCCGAGCGCCAGCGACGCCTCCTCCAGCCCGATCGGCACCTGGGCCAGCCCGGCGCGCACGCTGACCAGGGCGCGCGGCAGGAACATCAGAGTGTAGGCGGCCAGGATGGTGGCGGCGGTCTGATAGAAGACGGGCAGCCAGCGGATCGACACGGTCACCAGGGCCAGCGCGATCACGATGCCCGGCAGCGAACTGGTGATGTAGTTGGCGCCCTCGATGATTCGCGCGAACCGCGAGGTGGACCGGACCGCGACCCACGCGACCGGGAAGGCGCACAGGGTGGTGATCACCGCGGCGGTGGCGGCCAGACCGATGGTCTGGCCCAGGGATTCGCCGATGTCGACGGTGTTCCACACCGCCGAGCCGCCGATCTTCAGCCAGCGCCCGATGGTCCACAGCGGCACGCCCAGCGTGGCCGCGAGCGCCCCGAACAACACCAGGAGCATGGGAATCCGGCCCAGCCCCAGGCGGATCCGGTGGACGCCGCGCTGCGCGCCGCCGCCGATCCGCGCGTAGCGGGCCCGCCCGCGCACCCCGGCCTCGGCGGCGAGCAGCACCAGGCACAGCACCACCAGTACGCCGGACAGGGTGCTGCCCGCGGCCCCGGCGAAGCTGGACTGGTACTGCTGGAAGATAGCGGTGGTGAAGGTGTCGAACCGGATCATGGCGAAGGCGCCGTACTCGGCGAGCAGGTGCAGCGAGATCAGCAGTCCGCCACCGAGAATCGCGAGCCGGAGCTGCGGCAGCACCACCCGCGCGAAGACGGCGAACGGTCCCGAGCCCAGGGCCCGGGCCGATTCCTCCACGGCCGGGTCGAGCCGGCGCAGGGTGGCCGCGGCGGGCAGGTACACCAGCGGGAAGTAGGAGACGGTGGCGACGAGCACGCCCGCCCACAGTCCGTGCAGCGAGGGAATGGCGCTGACCCAGCCGTAGCTGTTGACGAAGGCCGGAACCGCCAGGGGCGCGGCGAAGGCCGGTCCCCACCAGGTCGCGCCCGGCACGTCGGTGCGTTCCACGATCCAGGCCAGCCCGACGCCGAGCGTGACGCTGATCGGCACGGTGAGGACCACCAATTCGGCGGTGTTGCGCAGCAATTCGGCCACGCGCGGCCGGAAGACGAGCTCGGCGGTCTCGTGCACGCCGGTGGAGACCAGGGTGGACACGATGTAGCCCAGGGGCACGAGCGTCGCCGCCACCATGAGC
>NZ_JBHWHH010000158.1:0-16607 GCF_042732555.1 Nocardia sp. NPDC059764 | reverse complement strand
TTGCCCTTGCGGGCGACCGCGACGACATCGCGGCGGAACTCCTCCGGATACGGCTTCGGCATGGTGGACATCCTCTCAGCGAGGACCAAGTCCTCGCAGATCAGGAATCAACCAAACCGGGGGCAGTCCCGCCCGCGCACCACGCCCGGACTTCGGCGCGCTTGTGGACCGAGTAGTTGTCGCAGATCAGATACAGTTTCCGGCCCGGCCACCGAGCCCGCAGAGACTTCAGGAACGCCAGGAACTCGGTCCATCGTTTCCGGTCCCGAATCCGGTAATACAACTGCCCGGTCCGCAGATCCAAGGCACCGAACATGTGCCGAACACCCTGCGTGCGGCGGTAGGTCGCCCGCAACCGGCGCGGCCGCCGCGCGGTGAACCAGCCTCGGCCGCTGCGGGGTTGGAGGTTCAGTGGGCCGAACTCGTCCACGCAGATCACCCGGCCGTCGGCGGGCGGGTTGTCGTAAAGATCGAGGACTCGTGCCATCTTGGCTTGAAAGTCGGGGTCGTTGCTGGCTTTCCAGGTTTTCGTGGCCTGCCACGACACCCCGCCAGCCTTGAGGATCTGCCGGACGGTCTCGCGGCTGATGTCGGCAATCTTGTTGATCCGCAACACTTCTGCCAGTTTCGACAGGCTCCAGGTCGAGAACGGCCATCCGAGGTCACGGGGGCAGCACCGGGCGATCTGACAGATCCGATCACGCGTCGCTTGATCGGTCTTCACCGGCCTGCCCCCGCTCCATTTTGGGTCCAGAGCGTCGAACCCCTTCTCGTTGAAATCGTGGATCACTTGCCGCACATACGATTCCGAAACCTGCATCAACTTCGCGATGAACCCGACCGGCTGATGCTGCGCCGAGGCCATCACCACCACAGCACGCCGCATCCGCACCGGCACCTTGCTACGCCGCGCGATCTGGGCCAGCCTGCGGCCCTCCTCTGGCGTCACCGCTCTGACGAACACATCCGGCTTTCGAGCCACCGGCATCACCTCCACCGGCAGCATCACCGCTCACCCGCCGACGATCAACCCGCCACCCGGACAACGGTTTCAGCACCAACCTTCCCGGACGCGGCACAAGCACCGTCGTAGCATGCTCGAATCTGCTCAGCCTTCCGCAAGTTGGCACAGAGCAACGCAAACCCGGCTTGTAACCCAATTCGGTTGTGGTGCAGTGGGTGTCGATGCTTGCTTGCCGATATCCAAGGAGAAGCACTGATGTGGTCTGAGCTGGGGAAGACGGTCCGCGCCGCTATACGTAGTTGGGCGGCGACAGTGCGGCTGTGCGTATGCGTGGCTGTGCTGGCCGGGGCTGCGGTGGCGGTTGTTGCCGTCGCTGGGCGCTGAATGACTGGGTGGGAAGGGAGAATTCGGCGATGATGCAGTCGATGACCACAACCAGTGATGATTCGAGCGGTCGGCTATCTCGGGAGCTTCTCGCGCTACGCCGACTTGTCGATGCCGAAGTCAGCGACTTGTACCGGGTCCTGAAGGACACACCGGACGCAGTGGCAGCGAACACGTTGTATAACGCCGAGAACGGCAAGCGGGTTAGCCAGCGGTCGGTGTCGAAATATGTGCTGGCATGCAAACGCATCGCCGAATACAAACACCGCCGGGTTGATCCAGCATTGTTCGCTCCGCAGTACTGGAGACAATTGCATGCAGACGGAGACCAAGCACCGGTATTCGGCACTGCCGATCGGAAGGCCGGAGACGACGGTGCCGAAGTGGTGCTACCGCGGCTTGGAAGTGATCTCGACGACGTCCTTGACCCGTTCGACCTCGAAGTCCATCACCCGATCACCGTGGCTGCGGAGGGTGATCCAGCGCGACTGCCGATCTATGTGCCCCGTGCGCACGATCGAGTTCTCGCCGATCTCGTGACGCGCGCCCAAGCAGGTACCAGCGCGATGGCCGTGCTGGTTGCGGGCTCCTCGACCGGCAAGACCCGCGCTCTGTGGGAAGCGTTGGCGCCTTTGCGGGCTGAGCCTGGGTGGCGGTTGTGGCATCCGCAGCAACCGACCCGCCAGCGTGCACTGCAAGAACAGATCGCGCATGTGGGAGCACGAACGGTGCTCTGGCTCAACGAAACACAGCGCTACTTCGAGGACGGTAGTGCCGCGCAGAAAGAAGAGATCGCGACTGCGTTGCGTGTGTTGCTCGCCGACGACGACCGCGCTCCGGTCCTGATCTTGGGGACATTGTGGCGTGAGCATTACCGTGTGCTCGGTCAGGACCCGGGCTCGCCCACACGGATCCTGTTCGACAAAGCCAAGATCATCACGGTCCCCTCAGCGTTCACCGGCGCCGACCTCGACGAACTACGGCACACCGCAGCACGCGACCCGCGGCTGAAGGCGTCGCTCGACAGCACCGAAGACGGGCGGATCACCCAGTACCTCGCCGGTGGACCGGAATTGGTGGACCGCTACGAACACCAGGTGTCGGCAGCGGCGTGCGCGGTAATCGAGGTCGCGATGGATGCGCGGCGGATGGGTCACCGAAACATGCTGCCCTACATGCTGTTACGTGACGCTGCTGCCGCGTACCTCAGTGACACCGAGCGGGGAGAACTCGGTGAGGGCTGGTTTGAGCAAGCCCTCAAGGAAACTAGCCGATCCTGCAAAGGTGCGTCGGGACCGGTTACCCCTATCCGCCCGCATCCGTTGCGCGCCCGCGGCCGCCCTCCCAAAACCCGAGGCGGCGAGGTGCCGACGGGGCCGATGTTCCAACTCGCTGACTTCCTCGACCAGTACGGACGCGAACACCGTGCCGAGGCGATTCCGCCGATCGAGTTCTGGCAGGCGGTCGCGTTGTATTCGCCTGTGGAGGACCAATTTGTGCTGGGAACTGAGGCGCGGGTGCGCGGGCTGCATCGCGACGCTGCGCAGCTGTGGAAGAACGCGTCGGACCAGGGTGAGGGCCGCGCGATGATCGCTCTGGTCCACCTGCTTCGCCAGCTGAACATGCCGGTTGCTCACCTGGCCATGGCGGCCGCCACCGCGGTCCCATTGGATGAGCGATTCGGCCTGAGTTTGGGCCCGGTGCTGCACTGGCTGTATCACGCCGGCGCACACGAGGAAGTCGCGGTGCTTGCCGATCGCGTGGTGATCGAGACGCCACTGCATTATTCGTCCGCGGTGGGCACCGCCTTGATGGATCTGCATGGTGCCCGCGCGCATGACCAACTGCGCGCCCTGGCTGACCGAATCGCCTCCCACGCTGCCATCGAGGACGGTAAGGGGTTATCGAAGGTGCTCGGGCCGTTGCGTTATGTCGGTGCCCAGGATCAGCTCTCTGCCTTCGCCGACCGCGTAGCCCAGATTCGGATTGACGATATTTGGTCAGTCGATCGGGCATTGCGGGCCCTGCACCAGGTTGGTGCTCAGGAACAGGCGCTCGTACTGGCCGAGCGGGTTGCCGTCGGGATCGCCGTCGATTCCCCCGCCGCGCTGGCGGTGGCGCTGCGAGCACTTCACTCGGTGGGCGCACACGAAGAAGCCAAGTGCCTGTCTGCGCGGATCGATCCGGATCAACTGAATAGCGACGACCCGCGGGGGCTCACCGTTCTGCTGCACAGCTTGTCGGTAGTGCATGCCGAGGACCTCCGCGATGCGGTCTTCGCACGCGTCGACCGGACTGGATTTCCACTGGAGGATCCCACGACCGTCGCGCTGCTACTGCTGGGTTACCTGCAGGCGGGCAGATATGACAAGGTAGCTGGACTTCTCAACGGCCTGGACCCTGTTCGCCTGCGCCTGGACGACGTGGCTGGGGTCGACCGGCTGCTGCACACCTTGCAGATTCTCGACCTCGGTGGCCATCTCACCGGGATGCTCTCGGGGTTCGCAGCACATGTACCGGTACACGACACATCGGTAATGCCGCTGTTGAAGCGGCTACAGGAGATGGGTGCACATGCACAGGCGGCGCAGCTGGCTGGCCGTGTCGCTGCCGAAACGTCTACCGAGCGCGCCGCCGTGCTGGCGAAAGCATTCGAAGCGTTGCACGATATCGATGCTCACGAGTCCGAGCGTCAGCTTGCCGCACGTGTCGATCCCGCACGTGTCGAGATCGGCGCCCCGGAGGCGATCGCACGGATCGTGCAAGGTCTGCGCCATGTGGGTGCTATCGACGCGGCGACCGCTGTGGCCGAGCGTGCGGCAAGCGAGCTCCGGTTGGATGTGCTGGCGCTAACGGCCAAGCTCCTCGACGAATTGGCGTCGATGCCTGGACGTGGCCCGTGGGAAAGATTGAGGCGACGGTTACCTGCGGGAGGTCAGTTCGATTTGTGGGTCTCCGATGTTCCCGGGGATGAATTCAGATTCGGCCGTGAACCGGACGGCACCCCGGCCACGGCCTGGGCATGGGAGGACCTGACCTAGTTACGCTAATCATGAACGCCGACATCGTAAACTTCACCTAACCTGTGGTTCCTTAGGATCCCCTTATTAGAGGCCTAGGTGTCGATCCGGCGCAAACGATTGCAGGCCAATCCTTCGATACTTACTGACAAGCCGCTGGTACTGCCGCCGGTTTCGAGCCATCGGGACTTCGGTCAGAGCCGAGGGCAACCACTGGTATCCGAATCTCAATATTGTTGACAGAATCTGGAATTCGAGCTCGTGGCGGCGGCTCCAGGTCATCGGCATCAACGCGCGTACCCCAGGATGCATGATTCCGCATCCGAGAACACCTGCAACGTGGCCGATTACGGGACCGCCCATCTTCCATACGGGAACAACTGCAGAAGGCATGAAATCTGGTGCCGGAGGCCGACGAACCAACTGTGCTGCCGCAGTGAGGATCGTGGTCTGCTGAAGCTTCTCGGCAACCATTGCGTCGTAGTACTCGACCAGCTCTTCGTAGTCTTCGATCAGGCGAGATCGGCCCGGAAGCTGTAAGCCATCTGCCTTCCTGCGGTAGTAGTCCCAGATGGCTTGATTGTCGGCAGCCGAAGGTCTGTCGCCAGTCAGCGTGATGTACGCATGGTGATGGACGAAGAATGTGCTGATCAGAATCCAGTTCCACAGTTCTGGATTGAGTGCTGAATACCGGGTGCCGTCCGAGCCGACTCCTCTGACTTCTGCATGGAGGCGCTTCAATCGTTCCGATTCCGCGCCTCTCACTAGGTCATCACCAAGCAGAACCAGCTGGTCGGACGCCCCGGTTCGTGCTGCCCGCTGCCAGGGTCGAAACTGAATTCGACCGGTGGCCTCGAGTGCTGCGGACACACCGGGAAGCATCGTCTGGTCGAAGAGCGCGACACCGAAAAGCCCAAGGAACAATGACCCTGCGACTTCCTCGAAGCGCTGAACGGCCGGAGCGAGAGTCTGGTTGAGGTCTTCTCGCCGATCCAGGATTTCTCTTGAAACCTGTTGGCTCACTGGGCAAGTCATGGAGTTAGAACCCCTTTGTTCTACTGTGATCGGATCACCGGATGGGTAAGCCAGGTTCGATATTGATCCGCCGGGTGCGCATACAGCTAGCGATGGACGACCTACGCCGTGCATCTCGCGCTACGGCAACGCGGCGACTGCTGGCAGCTTGTCCCGAATGTCGGGTTCACGGCGTCGGATTGTCGATCTTCGGCGAGTCGGCTTGCTTGGTGCAGAGAAGGAGCAGGAAGGCCGAGTCGGCGGTGAGGGAGAAGGTGATGAGCCCGGTGTCCTCCCACATCCGGCTGCCGGGTCCGAACGGACGGCGTTCGGGGCGGGCGGCTCCGGATCCCTCGGCGAGCGCGACGGCGGCGGTCATGGTGGATCTCCTTTGATCGACCGTTCCTGACGGCGGTCACGCGCCGACAGGATGAGAGAGTTGCTACCGAATCTTCTCATCATGTCGGTGGAGTGGCAACCGTCACGATTGACCGGGATACGATCGATTCGTGGACACCGCTGCCGGTTGGTTGCGCGGCACACCCTGGGGCCGGACCGCCTGGCGGGCGGTCCAGGGCCTGTTCGAGATCGAGCTCGTCGATCGCTCGCTGGCGCTGTCCGCGCAGATCTTCACGTCGGTCTTGCCGGTCATCATGGCGGCATCGGCCCTGAGCGGCTGGCATTCCGCGTCCGGCGCGATCCGTTTCCAGTTCGGATTCGATCTCGAGGCGCTGCCCGTCGGCGACGCGGCACAGGCGTCGGATTCGTCGCTGGCCGCGTTCGGCGTGGTCGGTCTGCTGATGGTCGTGTTCGGCGGCACGTCGTTCGCCCGCGCGCTCGGACGGGTCTACGGCGCGGTGTGGCAGGTGAATTCGATCGGGCCACGGGACGCGTGGCGGTGGTTCGCGGCACTGTTCGCGGTCGCCCTGGCGGTCGCGCTGGTCGGGCAGACCCAGAACCTCGCGCGCGTCAGCTATGTGGGGTGGCCGCTCGTGCTGGCCGGCGAGTTCGTCATCTGGACGGTGGTGTGGGCGTTCGCGCCGTTCCTGCTCACGAAGGGCGCGTTGACCCGGCGGGTGGCCTGGGCGACCGGGCTGCTGACCGCGGCGGGCTTGACCGTCGTGCATCTGGCCGGGCGGGCCGTGCTGCCGAGGATCACGGCCAACGCCCAGCGGCACTTCGGGCCCCTGGGGCTCGCTTTCACTTCTGTCAGTTGGCTTTTCGTGATGTCGGTGGTGATCGTCGGCGCTGCCTCGATCATCAAGGCTTTCGCCCTGGACGAGACCGTGATCGGGCGGTTTCTGCACGGCTCGAATTGACCATCGCACGATCGAGGCGGGACAGTCATGGCGATTTCCGAACCCGAACGCCCACGCCGTAGCGCAGTGCGGTGGGCGGCCGCGACCGTTCTGCTGACACTGTTCGCCGTCCTGGCGATCGCCTCGGTCCTCGCCGGATTCGCGCACCGGGAGTTGCTCGACACCGACCGCTACGTCCGGACCGTCACGCCGTTGTCCGCCGACCCCGCACTGCGAGAAGTGCTGGCCGACCGGGCCACCGACGCGATCATGACCGGCGTGGACGTCCAATCCGTCACCGCCCAGGCCCTGGCCGCGCTGGCCGACAGCAACCCGCGCGTTCCGCGCGCGGTGACGGGGCTGGCTCCCTTGGCCACCCGGCAAGCGCGAGGTCTCGTGCGTGACACGGCCGAATCCGTCCTGGCTTCCGATCAATTCCGAACCGCGTGGATCGAGGCGAATCGGCAGGCGCACCGCGGGCTGGTCGTCGTGCTGACCGGTGCGGCCCCGGCGGCGGTCGGAATGGATCAGAACGGCGCGGTGAGTGTGGAACTGGGCCCGCTCATCGACAGCGTCCAGTCCGAATTGACCGCCCGGGGCTTCACGTTCGCCGACCAGGTGCCGACGATCGACCGGTCGTTCGTGGTCTTCCGGTCTCCCGAACTGGTCGAGGCGCGGCGATGGGTGATGATCCTCGATCGGGTGGCCGACGTGCTGCCCTGGATCACGGTGCTCGTCGCGGCCGGCGCGGTCTGGGCCGCACCCACCGGCGCGCGGCGTGGCGCCCTCACGTGGCTGGGTGCGACGCTGGCGCTGGCGATGGCATTGCTCGCGGTCGCCGTCGGCATCGCACGATCGGCCTACCTGGACGCGGTACCGGCCGACGTGCTCACCCCTCGAGCCGCCGCCGCGGTGATCGACGCCTTCCTGGTGCGGCTGGACACCACCGCGCGAGTGATGTTCGCCCTGGCCGTGGTGATCGTGCTGGCCGCGCAGTCGCACCGAGTCGTGCGCGATCCACGGGCGATCCGATCCGTCGTGGCCCGCTACCGGGGCTCGCTGCGGATCGCCGTTCTCGCCGCCGCGGCGGTCACACTGACATTCTGGTCGTACCCGACCGGACCGGTGGTCATCTGGACCGTGTTCGCCGCCGTCGCCGCATTGGTGGTGGTCGAACTGGCGGCCGGAGCCGGACAATCCCGGCCCGCGCCCTCGGCCGAAACGGGAAAAGCCGGATGACGGGGACCAGCCGGGTAAAACCGGTCCACGCCATCCGGCGATTCCGCCCGCCACCGGGTGAGTGCGGCTCACGGCGGGCGTCGTCGTCCGATCCTGGATCAGAAAATCGGACGACGGTCTCGGGGTGACTAGGTCACGATCCGCAGCGGATGCTCGATGAGTTCCTTCAGCTGCTGCAGGAACTTCGCCGCGACCGCACCATCGATCGACCGGTGATCCGCGGACAGCGTGACGCGAAGGATCTTGCGCGACACCACCTTCTCGCCGTCGAGCTTCAACTCGTCCTGCGCCGCGCCGACCGCGAGGATCGCCGACTCCGGCGGGTTGATCACGGCGGTGAACTGCTCGATACCGAACATGCCCAGGTTGGAGATGGTGAAGGTGCCGCCGGACATGTCCTCGCCCTTCAGCTTCCGGTCGCGGGCGCGCCCGGCCTTCTCCCGGCCCTCGGCGGCGATGGCCGACACCGACTTACGGTCCGCGTCGTGGATGACCGGCACGAACAGGCCCGCGTCGGTGGCCACGGCGATGCCGATATTGATCGCCTTGTGCCGCAACAGCTTGTCGCCCGCGAACGAGACATTCACCGACGGATCCAGGCGCAGCGCGGTGGCGACCGCCTTCACCAGCAGGTCGTTCACGCTGACCTTGCCGGAACCGGTCTGCTCCAGGGTCTTGTTGATCTGCGCGCGGAAGGCCAGCAGCTCGGTCACGTCGATGGCGCTGGTCAGGTAGATGTGCGGCGCCTGCTGCATGGACTCGGTCAGGCGCTGAGCCGAGACACGCTGAATGGTGGTCAGCGGGATCTCGTCGTAGTCGCCGGTGGCGGGGGCGACGGCGGTCGGAGCGGTGACGGCCGATGCGGCGGGAGCCGAGCCGTTGGCGGCCGGAGCGGTGGGCGCGGCCGCGGTGGCCATGCTGCCCGCGTTCTCGACATCCAGCTTGGTGACACGGCCGCCCGGACCGGTGCCGGTCACGGCGGCGATGTCGACGCCGAGCTCCTTGGCGACCTTGCGGGCCAGCGGGGACGACTTCTTGCGCTCACCGGATTCCGCGGAAGCCGAAGGCGCGCTGCCGTTTCCGGGTGCGGCGCCGTTTCCGGGGGCGGAAACGGGGGGCGCCGAATCAGCCTGCGCGGCCGGGGCCGGAGCGGCAGCGGCGGGGGCGTCGGCGGCCGACGCTCCGCTCCCGTCACCCAGGATCGCGATGGCCTCACCGATCGGCACGCGCGCACCGGCTTCGGCGATGATCCGCTCGAGCACCCCGTCCTCGTAGGCCTCGAGCTCCATGAGCGCCTTGTCGGTTTCGATCTCGGCCAGGATCTCGCCCGCCTTGACCTGATCGCCGACCTGCTTGAGCCAGGCCGCGACGACGCCCTCCTCCATGGTGTCGGAGAGCCGGGGCATGGTTACTTCGGACATGGTTCCTTCCGGATCTCAGCGGCGCTTGCCCACGGCGGCAAGGGTTTCGGTGGCGGCCCGGTACAGCGACTCGGGCGAGGGCAGCGCCAGCTTCTCCAGCGGCTTGGCGTAGGGCAGCGGCACCTCGGCCATGGCGACCCGGCGGACGGGGGCGTCGAGGTAGTCGAACGCGCCGTCGGAGATGGACGCCGCGATCTCCGCGCCGATGCCGTAGGTCAGCCAGTCGTCCTCGCCGATGACGGCGCAACCGGTCTTCTCGACCGAGGCGATGATGGTGTCGCGGTCCAGCGGGCGCAGGCTGCGCAGGTCGATGACCTCCGCCGAGATACCGTCGGCGGCCAGCTGTTCGGCGACCTGGGTGCAGACGTTCGCCATACGGGAGTAGCCGATCAGGGTGATGTCGGTGCCCTCGCGGGTGACCGCGGCCTTGCCGATCTCGACCGGCGGCAGGTCCTCGGGAACCTCGCCCTTGGTGTTGTAGAGCGACAGGTTCTCCAGGAACAGCACCGGATCGTTGTCGGCGATCGCGGCCTTCATCAGCGCCGCCGCGTCGGCGGGCGTCGACGGCGCGACCACCTTCAGGCCGGGCACGAACGCGTAGTACAGCTCGATGTTCTGCGAATGCGTCGCACCCAGCTGCTGCCCGCCGCCCCCGGGGGTGCGGATGACCATGGGCACGGCGGTCTGCCCGCCGAACATGCCGTAGATCTTGGCGGCGTGATTGACGATCTGGTCCAGCGCCAGCAGCGAGAAGTTGATCGTCATGATCTCGACGACCGGGCGCAGGCCCAGCATGGCGGCGCCGATCGCCGCACCGACGAAACCCTCTTCGGCGATCGGGGTGTCGCGCACCCGCTTCTCGCCGAACTCGGCCAGCAGGCCGGCGGTGATCTTGTACGAGCCTTCGAAGACGCCGATCTCCTCACCGATGAGGAAAACGTCGTCGTCGCGCCGCATCTCCTCGCGGAGGGTCTCGCGCAGCGCTTCACGGTAGGTCATGACAGCCACGGTGATGTCCTTAGGCGGTGAAGAGCGGATCACCGGGCAGGCGATGGGAATCGCCCGCGACCGGGGTCGCGTAGTTGTAATCGAACAGGGTGGCCGGATCCGGATGCGGGGACTGGTCGGCGAAATCGACCGCGACGCGCACCCGCTCCTTCACATCGGCCTCGATGGCGGCGGCCGACTCCTCGCTCAGCACGCCCGCCTCCAGCAGACGGTTGTGCCACAACACGATCGGGTCGTGCGCGACCGCGGTGGACACGGCGTCCTCGGCCCGGTACTTGGCCGGGTCGACCACCGAATGCCCCTTGAGCCGGTAGGAGACGGCCTCCAGCAGCGCGGGCTTGCCCTCGCGACGCGCGGTCTCGATGAGATCGGCGGCGACCTCGCGCACGGCCAGCACATCGGTGCCGTCCACCCGCTCACCGCGCATGCGGTACGAGGCGGCGCGCTTCCACAGATCCGGTTCGGCCGAGGACTTCTCGACGGTGGTGCCCATACCGGTCTGGTTGTTGATTACCAGGAACACCACGGGCAGATTCCACAACGCCGCGATGTTCAGCGACTCGTGGAACGCGCCGATATTGGTGGTGCCCTCACCCATCTGGCACACCACGACGTCATCGCCGCCGCGGTAGTCGATGGCCAGCGCCGCGCCGATCGCCAGGGGCACCTGGCCGCCGACGATGGCGTACCCGCCGAGCAGCCGGGTCTCGGTGTCGTACATGTGCATCGACCCGCCCCAGCCCTTGGAGGTGCCGGTCGAGCGGCCGTACAGCTCGGCCATGACGCGGCCGGGCTCGATGCCCTTGGCCAGCGCGTACCCGTGCTCGCGGTAGTTGGTGAACAGGTAGTCGGTGGGACGCATGGCCCGCCCGACACCGACGACGGTGGCTTCCTCACCCAGGTTCAGGTGGCAGTAGCCGCCGATCTTGGCCTGCTGGTACGCCTGCGCGGTGCGCTCCTCGAAGCGGCGGATGAACAGCATCTCGCTGTACAGCTCGCGCAGGGTCGCGGCGTCGGTGCCGCCGAAATCGGCTCCGCCGAGCAGGGAACCGGATACGGCTGCGTCAGCGGTCTGGTCGGCCGGGCGGGTGGCCTTGCGCGCCGGCTTGCGCGGCGCGGCGGTGGTCGGGGTCAGCTCCGCTGCGGTGGACATGTTCAGCTCCGCTGCGGTGGACATGTTCAGCTCCGCTGAAGTGGTCGTGGTCATGACGGAACTCCTCAACGCTTCCGGGGCGGCGCGACGTGAATCGGCAGGCCCAGCCCGACCAGGGCGGCCTCCATACCGATCTCGCCGAGGGTGGGGTGGGCGTGAATGGTCTCGGCCAGCTCGTCGAGGGTCGCCTCCAGCGAGATCGCCAGGGCCCCTTCGGTGATCAGGTCACTGGCCGACGGGCCGATGATGTGCATACCCAGCACTTCGCCGTGCTTCTTGCCCGCGACGATCTTCAGGAAGCCCTCCTGATCGCCGAAGGACTTGGCCCGGCCCAGCGCCGCGAACGGGAACTTCGCAGCGACGATGTCGTGGCCCGCGGCCTTGGCGGTGTCCTCGGTGAGGCCGACGCTCGCGATCTCCGGATGCGTGAAGGTCGCGGCCGGGATCACGTTGTAGTCGATGTGGGCGGCGTGACCGGCGATGGTGTCGCTGGCGACCAGGCCCTGATGCGACGCCACGTGGGCGAGCAGCGCCTTACCGGTGACGTCGCCGATGGCGTAGACGTGCTCGACGCCGGTGCGCAGGTGCTCGTCGACCGGGATGAAACCCCGTGCGTCGGTGGCGATTCCGGCCACCTCCAGGCCCAGCCCGGCGGTATTGGGGCGGCGGCCGACGCCGACCAGCACCACGTCCGCGGGCAGCTCCTGCGGCTTCGCGCCGCCGACCGTGACGGTCAGGCCCGCGTCGTCCTCGGCGATGGCGGTGACGGTCGCACCGGTCAGGACCTTGATGCCGCGCTTGGTGAAGGAGCGGACCAGCGCGGTGCCGATCTCCTTGTCCTCCAACGGGACCAGGCGATCCTGCATCTCCACCACGGTGACGTCCGCGCCGAACTCGTGGAACAGATTGGCCCACTCCGCGCCCACCGCGCTGCCGCCGATGACGACCAGGCGCTTCGGCACCTCGGTGAGACCGAACGCGCCGTCGGAGGTGATGACGCCGGGCAGGTCCGCGCCCGGGATCGGGAGTACGGCCGGGACCGAACCGGTCGCGATGATGACGTCCTTCGCGCTGACGGTGCGCACTGCGTTCGCGGTCGGGGCGGCGGCGTAGCGCGGGCCGCCCTCGAAGATCGGCGACGGGCCGGCCTCGACGACCTCGACCGTGGTCGGGCTGGTGAAGCGGGCGTGGCCCTCGATGACGGTGACGCCATTGGCCTTGAGCAGGCCCGCGACGCCGTCGGTCAGTTCCTTGACGATGCCGTCCTTGCGCTGCCGCACCGCGGCGTAGTCGAAGCGCAGGTTATCGGCGTAGATGCCGAATTCGGCGGCGTGCGCGATGGTGTGGAAGACCTCCGCCGAGCGCAGCATCGCCTTGGTCGGGATGCAGCCCCAGTTCAGGCAGACGCCGCCCGGGCGTTCCTTCTCGACCAGGCCGACGGTGAGGCCTCGTTGAGCGGCGCGGATGGCGGCGACGTACCCGCCGGGACCGCCACCGATCACCAGAAGATCGAATTCCGGCACTCGTGGTGCTCCTCGTTCTCGATAACTCGACCCGCCATCGGTTGTGATGCGAGTCATTGCGAACGAGTCTGTCTGTCCCCATTTGCACAATCAATGCCCTCGAAGCCCATATATGTCTGTTCGTGACTGGGCGGAGAGCACAATTTGTACCCGTGAGTAGCGTGCTTTCGGCGGCTCAGCCGCGGGCGGTCCCGGGCAATTTCAGAGCGGCCAGAGCGAGGGAAAGTTCCAGGTAGGCGCGTTGGCCTTCCAAGGGGCGGCCGAGCAGCATGGTGATGCGCTGCAACCGGTTGATGACCGTGTTCCGATGGCAGTGCAACTTGGGTGCGGCATTGGCCGCGGAGCAGTTCTCGGCGAGCCAGACGGCCAAAGTCCGCAGCAGAATGTCACGTTCTTTCGGCGGCAATTCCAGGACCGGGCCGAGGGTCCGGGCGACCAACAGATCGGTCAGATCGGGGGAGCGCAGCAGCAGCGCCTCCGGGTAGCGTTCGTCCAGCGAAACCAGCAGCCCGGCCGCGTCCCCGGGCACGGTATCCAGCGCCAGTACCGCCAGCCCGTGCGCGGTATCGATGCCCGCGAGTCCGGCGACCGCGGGGGAGACCCCCGCCCGGCCCCGGATCAACGGCCGAAGCTGTTGCAGCACAACAGAACTGTCCCGATGCTCCAGCGACACCAGTCCGACGGTCGAATCCACGCGCTCGTGCCATACCGACCGCACTCCCGAAACCCCCAGTGCCGCCTCGGCACCCATGTGCAGCCGCGGGCCGCCCTCGCCGCGTGCCACCATCACGAGATACGCGCCGTGCGCGGGCAGATTCAGTTCCCGCCCGGCCCGTGCCGCGAAGGTGGCGTCGTGGGCGCGCCCGGCGAGGAGGTCCTCGATCAGCGAATGCCGCCGCCGCTCGTCGCTGCGCACCCGATCCAGCTCGGTGTTCCGGTACGAGGTGACCAGGGCCGAGGACATGCCGTCCACCACCGCCCACATGGCCGAGCCGACCTGCCGGGTCTCCGCGGACCCGATGTCATCGGCCTTGTCCAGCAAGGCTTCCCACACGATCTGGCCGCCGAGCCGGAACGTCCGCAGCATGGCCTCCAGTGGCACGCCCTGCTCGGCCCGCCGCCTGCCGATCGCCGCGGCCACATCGTCGCCGTCCGGATTGGGTGGCAACCCGCCCAGCAGATCGAGGATCCGCGTCAGGTATCGCCGGCAGCCGTCCCGCAGATCCGCGCGCGGCACCGCCGTGTAATCCGTCCAGCCCGGGTTGTCGGTGAAGATCGCCGCCATCAACTGCTTGGTCAACGCGGTCACCTCGGCCTGACACGCCGCGGCCAGCCGTTGCGTGCCGACCGCCGGGATCGGATGCCTGGGTGCCGCCATGGCACTCAACCTACTCCCGAGGGTCGCCCGCCCGTCCCGTCCGGGCCGGTCAGCGGGTTTCGACGCCGCCCAGCACCGGCTTGATATCGAGGATCGGGGTGCCGTCGATGGCCTCCAGACCGGCCACCCCCAGCACACCCGGCGATACCGCGGTCAGTGTCACCTCGTGCAGGCCGATCGGGTTCGGCCGGTCGGGGGAGCGGGTCGCGAAGACACCGGTCGCCGGACGGGACCGGTCCCCGCGCGGATGCACCGCGAGCACGTCCCGGCTTCCCGCGTGCAACCAGGTCAGCAGGATTACCCGCATGCCGGGCTGAAGATCGGCCGCCGCCGCGGCGAATTCGGGCGCCAGCACCACCTCGGCGGGCGGCGCGTCCTCGTCGGCCTGGCGCGGCGCCCCGGTGCGGTCGGTGAGCGGGGAGCGGACGTGGCCGACCGGGCGCACCTCGAAATGGTCAGGGCTGCCGGAGAATTCCGAGGACATGGATCGTCTGCTCCTTACACCGTCGGTGATATGGCGATGTCCATGATCGTCCGTACTGATCGAAGTCGCCAATATTTCCATGATCGGACTGGGCGGCACGGTAATTCGTCCGGTGGTTGCATTGGACGGCGTATTATCGGCCGGGATGGGCATCCAGGGCCAGCGCGAACGAATAGTCACCACCGACTGGGACATGTTCGCACGAAGGCTGGCCACCTTCCTCGCCGGGTTGCCGTCCCGCGCCACCCTCACCCTCGTCGCCACCGGCAATCGATACGTGCAATTCCAGCAGTTCGACATCAATCTCTCCGCCGAACTCACCGGTAATTACTATTTGCCCGAACCGATTTCGGAGGCCGCCGCCCAATTGCTGCGCGACCTCGGCTGGACCGCCCCCGCCCTCCAACGCGAGATCGAGAACTGGCGGCGCACCCTGCGCTGGCCGATCACCCGCTCCGCCTTCGAGGACCTCGCCCGCTCCGCAACCCGCGGCCTGCACGAGGCCCTCGGCGTCGGCGACCCCGGCGACCTACGCGCCACCGCGTGGGCGGAGACGACCGCGCTGGACCTGTCCGCCTTGAGTTCTCGGCCGTAGCCGGACATGTGACGGCCCCGCCGCGGTACGACGGGGCCGGAACGGGTGAGGGTCAGCCCACCAGGGTCTTGTGCAGCTTCACGATGGTCGCGGCGTCGACGCCCAGTCCCTTGGTGAGGAACTTGCCGAAATCACCGAACTGCTCGTTCATCTTGTCGATCGCGTTGTTCAGGTACTCGTCGCTGACGACCTGCAACGGGATCAGCAGATCCGGGTTCTGCATGATGCCCGCCTGCTTCAACTGCGCCCGCTGCGCGGCATCCGCCGCCGACCGATACTGGTTCGACAGCAGATAATCCTGGCGGGCAACGTTTTCCGGCACACCCACGGCGCGCAGCATCACATACGTCATCCACCCGGTCCGGTCCTTGCCCGCGGTGCAGTGATACAGCGTCGCGCCCCCGGAGGCCGCGATGTCCTTGATCGTCTGCCCGAACGTCGCCATCGAATCCGGCGTCAGGAAGCTCTGATACATATCGCGCATCATCTGCTCGGCCTTGCCGTCACCCAGCGCCGCCTGCTGCACCGCCGGATCCTTGGACCCGATGGCCTGCACCATCTTCAGATACATCCCCCCATCACTGATCGGCCGGGACACCGCGGTAGCCCCCGGAATCGCCCGATCCGCCCCCTGCGCCCCCACCTCGGCCTGCGTCCGGAAGTCGATCACCGACTTGATCCCCAGCGCCCCCAACTGCTGCACATCGGCGTCGGTCAACTTCCCGAGCGCATCCGCCCGAATCACCTTCCCCGACTTGGTCGAATCCCCCGTATAGGTCGCATACCCCCCGATATCCCGCATATTGACCGCCCCCTGCAACGTGATCCGAGTCGCCTCGGTATGCATCACCGGCGGCGCGGCCAGCGCCACCGACGACACCCCCGCCACCCCGCCCCCGAGCAGCGCCCCAGCCGCAGCGGTCACAATGAGCATTGAAATACGAAGTCGTGCAAATCGTTTGATATTCACGGCGGCGACGGTAGGGGTGCTTACGCGCGCCCCGCCCGGTTACCCACCGGTCCTCCCACCCACCGGCCACCCCTCCCCACCCACCGGGACCCCCACTGGACCACCCCGAATGCCCCTGCACCCCAGTAACTCCCGCGCAACCATCCTACTCCGGAG
>NZ_JBHWHH010000157.1:0-16730 GCF_042732555.1 Nocardia sp. NPDC059764 | reverse complement strand
ACTCCGCGCAGAACAACGCCCCCTTGCTCCGCAACCTGGAGCAGGGGGGTTCTGCGCTGGCGATCGACCGGAACGAGTCTCCCGCAATGGATATCGGTGTGCGCCGGACCGTCCTGCCCGGCGGCCTGCGGGTGGTGACCGAGCATGTGCCGGGCGTGCGCTCGGCCTCGGTCGGCGTATGGGTCGGTGTCGGTTCGCGCGACGAGGGCCCGACCGTGGCCGGCGCCGCGCATTTCCTCGAGCATCTGCTGTTCAAGGCCACGCCCTCGCGTTCGGCCCTGGACATCGCCGAGGCCATGGACGCGGTCGGCGGCGAGCTCAACGCGTTCACCGCCAAGGAACAGACCTGCTACTACGCCCACGTGCTCGACGAGGACCTGCCGCTGGCGGTGGACCTGGTCAGCGACGTGGTGCTCAACGGGCTGTGCCGCGCCGACGACGTGAACGTGGAACGGCAGGTCGTGCTGGAGGAGATCTCCATGCGCGACGACGATCCCGAGGACCTGGTCGGCGACGCCTTCCTGACCGCGCTGTTCGGCGACCATCCCATCGGTCGTCCGGTGATCGGCAGTGTCGAGACCGTCGAGGCCATGGGCGCGCACCAGCTGCGCTCGTTCCACCTGCGTCGCTACCGGCCCGACCGGATGGTGGTCGCGGTCGCGGGCAATATCGAGCACGAGCACGTCGTCGAATTGGTGTTCCGCGCCTTCGAGAATCGGCTCGAGTCCGGACTGGAGCCGGCGCCGCGCCGCGAGGGCAGGTTCCGCCCGCGCGGCAATCCGGAACTGCTGCGCATCAACCGTGACGGCGAGCAGGCGCACCTGGTGTTCGGCACCCGAGCCTTCGGCCGGCACGAGGGTGAGAAGCGCTGGCCGCTGTCGGTGCTCAACACCGTGCTCGGCGGCGGCCTGAGTTCGCGCCTGTTCCAGCGCATTCGGGAGGAGCGCGGGCTGGCGTACTCGGTGTACTCCAGTGTCGATACCTTCGCCGACACCGGCGCGTTCTCGGTGTACCTGGGCTGCCAGCCCGAAAACCTCGGTCGCGTAGCCGCTCTGGCGCACGGTGTGCTCGAGGAGGTGGCGGCCGATGGCATCACCGATGCCGAATGCGCTCGCGCCAAGGGTTCGCTGCGCGGGGGACTGGTGCTGGGGCTCGAGGACTCCGGATCGCGGATGAACCGCATCGGGCGGTCGGAGCTCAGCTACGGCAATCACCGCAGTGTGTCCGAAACCCTCGCTCGCATCGACGAAGTCACCACCGAGGAGGTGTCCTCGATCGCGACGAGCCTGCTGGCGCGACCGTTCGGGGCGGCGGTGGCCGGACCGTACCGGCGCACCCGCGACCTGCCCGTATCCGTCCGGAATCTGGTCGGCTGAGATACTTACTCGACGGTAATCTCCAGCCGGCGGTGAGGTATGCCCGTTTGTGGCTATGATCACCTCGCCGGAATGGGAGGGGTCGTGGTCGAACCAGGTGAGAACTTCGCCGGGTATGTCATCGAACGTGAGCTCGGACGCGGCGGGATGGGTGCCGTGTACCTGGCACGCCATCCACGCCTGCCGCGTTGGATCGCACTGAAGCTGTTGAACGCGGAGTACCACGGCGACAGCGAGACTCACGCTCGATTCGAACGCGAGGCCGACCTCGCGGCCCGGCTGAATCACCCCGGTGTGGTCACCGTCTACGACCGCGGCGTCGAGGACGGGCGACTGTGGATCGCCATGCAGTACGTCGACGGCATCGAAGCCGAATCGGTCACCGACATGACCGCCGAGCGCGCCGTCGAGATCGTCGCCGCCACCGCCGACGCCCTCGACTACGCGCACCGCGTCGGCGTACTGCACCGAGATGTCAAGCCCGCCAACATCATGCTGGCCCGCGAGACCCGCGAACAGCAGGCGGGCGTGCTGCTCACCGACTTCGGCATCGCCCGACTGCAGGAGGACACGGGCCGTCTCACCGGGTCCGGTTCGGTCATGGCGACGCTGGCCTACGCCTCCCCGGAACAGTTGCAGAACCAGCCGGTCGACCACCGCGCCGACCAATACTCCTTGGCCTGCACCCTGTTCCGACTGCTGACCGGGGTTCCGCTCTTCCGTGCGAACGACCTCGGCGCGATCGTCAAAGCCCACCTGTACGACAACCCGCCCCCGATCGCCAGCCTGCGACCCGACCTACCGGCGACCCTGGATCCGGTCCTGGCCCGCGCCCTGGCCAAGAACCCGGACGACCGATACCCGACCTGTTCGGACTTCGCGGCGGCCGCGCAACGCGCCCTGGCCGAGGGGACCGCGGTCGAGAGCGCACACGCGCCGCCGCGCCGCCGAGGCGCGGATCCGTCCGCGCGGCGGCCCGCCGGGCCGTCCACCGGCCGCCGGGGGACCCGGAACGCGCCGGGTTCGCGAGCGGCGCAAGCGGATTCACCGGCGGGTCGATGGCAGCAGTCGGACCCCGACGCGGTGCGGCGGGGACAACAGTCCACTACGCCGCCACCTTGGCCCGGGCAGCAGCCCGACTCCTCGGGGACGCGGCGGGGCCAGCAGTCGAACACGCCGCCACCCTGGCCCGGGCAGCAGTCCGACACGTCGGGGATGCGTCGGGCGCAGCAGCCGGACACACCCGCGGTCTGGCCGGGCCAGCAGTCCGAGGCGTCGGGGGCGCGACGCGGATCGCAGCCGGATTCCTCTGCGCGCCGAAGACATCCGTCGGAGACCACCGGCGCACGGCGCGTGCACCCGTCGGAGACCACCGGCGCGCGACGTGTTCATCCCTCGGAGACCACGGGCGCGCGGCGAGTCCATCCCTCGGAGATCACCGGAGCCCGGCGAGCGCACCAGCCGGACGCCACCGGGGCGCGGCGGACGTCGCCGTCGGAAACGACCGGGGCGCGGCGGATTCCGCAATCGACGGCGGTGCGTTCGGGTCGGCTGACCGACATTCCCGCCCTGTTCGGGCCGCGCACGGACCGGCATCAGTCGCCGCCACCGCGCATGACCGCTCCGGGTACGGGTAGATGGCTGGGCGGCCTGCGCATGCTGGTGGTGATGAGCGTGGGCCTGGCGGTCGCGCTCGGCGTGGTGGTGTTCGTCATGAGCCCGTCCGGCCGCGGCGCCAAGCCGAAGGCGGCCGCCGCCGAGATCGCCCAGATCAGTGCGGCTTTCCCTGGACTGGTGCCGCGTTCTCCGGAACTGGGTTCGGGATTCAACTCGGCCAGCTGCCGTGTGGTCGACCACGACACCAAGGACTTCCTGCCGCCCTTCGCCTTCGAGGGCTGGGCCGCGGCCTGGGACTGCCAGTACTCCGCCGACCATGAAGTCCGCGAGTACATCGTCTTCGCCTACGATTCCGCCGCGGTGGCGCGCTCGGCGGCCCGCCGGATCCGCCCGGCCGGAAGCGCTTTGGAGGATCTGACCTTCAAGGAGTTCTGCGGCGCGAAGCAGTACGTCAACCACCGCTTCGACGCCACCCCCGACGTCCCGTCCACGGTCTTCGCCACCTCGTTCTTCGACGACCCCAAACGCGACAAGTTCCTCATGTACACCCGCGGCATCCCCACCACCCCCACCGGTGTCATCGACTGGTGGAAGTCCTTGCCGCTCACCCAGTCCTGACCGGTCGCGGGCATGGGGCCAGCGCCACCCTGTGGCGCGTGGTCGAAACCTTCACGGGCGCGCCCAGTTCCTGCGCCACGTCGACGCCGTTCGGGAGTTGGCGGCCCTTCGCTGAGGAGTATTCAGCGCGCGGTCGATCGCGTGGCGCGGTGGCCGGGCGCGCTACTCCGGCGCGTGTTCGCGGTTCGCGGCGGCGAGGACTGCGGGGAGCAGGCCCGGGAGGGCGGCGTCGAGGTCGTCGGCGCGGAGGCGCAGGTGGGTGTTGCCGTCGATGGTGACGCGTTCGGTGACGCCGGCTTCGCGGAGGATCTTGAAGTGGTGGGCGGCGGTGGACTTGCTGACGCCGTCGTAGGTGAGGCCGCAGCGCAGGGGGGTACCGGCGTCGGCCAGGCGGCGCACGATCTCCAGGCGGACGGGGTCCTGGAGGGCTCCGAGCACCGCGGGGAGCGGGGCCACGGCGGGCAGCGCGTCGGTGTCGGTCATGACCTACCTCACGGGAAAACTAGTTTGATAACTGTCGAACCTTGGATACGGTGAGTTCGATAAGATTCAAACTTACCTGATGGAGGCCGGCATGGCATCGGCAACGGCGGTGGAGACCGACGCGGAGCAGGGCACTCAGAGCTGGGCGTACGCGCTCGTGCTCGCGGCCAGCGGCGTCGCACTCGGCGTCTCGGGGGCGCCGGCCCCGCTGTACGGGCTCTATCAACGCAGCTGGCATTTCTCCCCGCTCACCACGACCTTCGTCTTCGCCGTCTACGCGGTGGCCGCGCTCGGCGCGGTCCTGGTGTCGGGCCGGATCTCGGACGTGGTGGGCCGTAAGCCGGTCCTGCTCGGCGCGTTCGCGACCATGATCGTCGGCCTGGTGGTGTTCCTGCTCGCCGACAATGTGGCCATGCTGCTGCTGGCGCGGGCCCTGCACGGGGCCGCGGTCGGCGCGATCGTGGTGGCGGGCGCGGCGGCGCTGCTGGACCTGCGGCCGCAGGCGGGCGCGCGCTCGGGCCAGCTGTCCGGAGTGGCCTTCAATGTCGGTATGGCCGTGGCGATCCTGGGCTCGGCGGTGCTGGCCCAGTACGCGCCCTATCCGCTGCGGACCCCGTACGTGGTGATCACGCTGGTGTGCGTGCTCATCGCGGCGGGCGTGCTCGCCCTGCGCGAGCCGCACGGGGCGCGTGCCCAGCAGCGCATCACCATCGCCAAACCGGCCGTGCCGCAGGAGATCCGCGGCGACTTCTGGTTCTCCGCGCTCGGCGTGATGGCGGCCTGGTCGGTGCTGGGCGTGCTGTTGTCGCTGTACCCCTCGCTGGCCTCGGCCGAGACCGGCATCCACAACCTGGTCTTCGGCGGCGCGGTGGTGGCCTCCACGGCGACCGCGGGCGCGCTGGCCCAGGCCGTGGCGGGCGGGATTCCGGCGCGGCGCGCGGCCATCGCCGGTGACATCGGCATGGCGATCGCGCTGCTGCTCACCATTCCGGCACTGAACACCCACAACTGGGTCCTGGTGCTGCTGGCCGGTTTTGCCCTGGGCGGCACCTTCGGTCTCGGCTTCGGCGGATCGCTGCGGCACCTGTCCAATGTCGTGCCGCAGCACAAGCGCGGCGAGACCATGTCGGCCTACTACCTGCTGGCCTACTCGGCCATGGCGGTGCCGACCGTGGTCGCGGGCTGGGCGGCTACCACCTGGGGCCTGAGCACCGTGTTCCCGTGGTTCGTCGCCGTGGTCGCGCTGGCCTGCCTCGGGGCGGCCGGAATCGGCCTGCGCCGCAATGTGGAAGCGGCCGAGGCGGAGGCGGTCTGAACCGACGTCCGCCCGGTGACCCCTGGTCGCCGGGCGGACGCGGCATTTCGGGCGAAACGGTTTGGTGTGCCCGGTTTTTCGGCTGCGCGAAGCCGGGGTGGAATTGCCGCATCCGATGCGTGACGCGTCCCGGATCGCTATTCTTCGGCTATGCGGCGGTGGAGGTTCGGTGGGGTGGTGAGCCGGACGGTACACCGGTCGGGTCTGTTGGTGTCGGTGCTGGCCGCCGTGGCGGGCGGGCTCGCCATCGCGGGCCTCACCTGGTGGGGGCTGTGGCGGTTCCTCGGCGCCAAGGCCGAGACGCCGAATCAGCTGGATCTGAGCCGGATTTCGCTCGCGGTGGCGGCGGGCATCGGCGGCGCGGTCGCGCTGGTGGTGGCCTACCGCAAGCAGCGCGACGCCGAACGCGGCCGCTTCGCGGAGGTCTTCGGGGCCGCCGCCGGTCAGCTCGGCGACCCGGATGTGGCGGTCCGCATCGCCGGGGTCTACGCCATGGCCGGGGTCGCCGACGAGTTCTCCGCGCGCTGGCGGCGCCAGCAGTGCGTGGACGTGCTGTGCGGTTACCTGCGGCTGCCGTATCAGCCGGAGGAGGGCGCCAGCCACCTGGTCTCCAAATCCCAGCGCATCGAGGATCACGGCACCGCCGTCGAGCGCGTGTACACCTACCGCCAGAACGACCGGCAGGTCCGCGACACCATCGTCCGGGTGATCGCCGAACACCTGCGCCCCTCGGCCGAGACCCGCTGGAGCTCCTGCGATTTCGACTTCACCGATGCCGTCTTCGAGAACGCCGACTTCCGCTACGCGGTCTTCGCGGGCCGCAATACCCGCTTCACCAACGCCATGTTCCTGAGCGGGCGTACGGTCACCTTCGAGCAGGCGCGGTTCCTCGGCAAGCGGGTCACCTTCCGCGGGGCCATCTTCCGCAGCGCCGCCGTCTTCGACCGGGCCGTCTTCGCTCACACCGCCGTGGATCGCGCCGACCGTGACGACACCGCCGCGACCTTCGCCGAGGCCACCTTCGGCAGCGGCGGCAGCTTCGAGGGCACCGAATTCCGCGGCACGCGAACCGCGTTCGACCGCACCACGTTCGCGGGGGAGCGGACCAGCTTCGCCAACGCCGTCTTCGCCGCCGACCAGACCACCTTCGAGCGCGCGGTGTTCGACGGTGACCGCATCACCTTCACCGGCGCGGAATTCACCAGCGCGCGAGTCACCTTCGCCGATTCCCGCTTCTACACCGAGTCCAGCTCCTTCGACTGCGCCCACCTGGGCACGCAGATCCGCTGGCGTACCGGCCGCACCCAGGAAGTGTCGTTCGCGCGCACCGAGTACCACGGCACGGTCTCCTTCGCCGACACCGTCTTCGGGGGCCGCAAGGTGGTCTTCGCCGGCGCTGACTTCTTCGGCGACATCTCCTTCCGCCGTGCCGCCTTCGACGCCCGCGAGGTCAGTTTCGACCGCCCGAAGGCGTGGGTCGGCGTTCACTTCGACTGGGACGAGAGCCCCGCCACCAAGCCGTCGCATATCTCCCCGACCCCGTGGCCGCCGGTGCTGGCCGAATCCGCTTCCGAACTCGCCTCCTGAACCAACCGCGGGCCCGTCGCCCGTTTTGCCCGGAACTCGGCCGTGGGATAGCTTGCAGACGAGCGGAGTTGAAGGGGTTGGGTGGTGGGGAGCCACGGCGTCGGCTGGGTTGTCGCGGTAGCGGTTCTGCTGTTCTGCCTGGCCGCGGCGCTCGCGAGCCGGGCCGGTGCGGCACCGAAGCGGCGGCGGGTGAGCGCCCTGGCGCTCGCGGCGACCGGCTGGGTCCTCGTGTTCGCCGCGGTGACGGCCACCCTCTCACCCTTGACCCGGGAAGCCGTCGCGGGCAACCCGATCGGCGCGCCGCCCGAACTCGTGCAGGCCGGGCAGCCGACCACCTCGGCCAAACCCGCCGCGCCCGATCCCATGGCGTCCCTGAAGCCGGGGGACTGCGTCGAGGTCCCGATCGAGCGAGCCAAGGACGCGTCGGGCGCCCCGACCTGGAAAGCGGGCACACCCGAACCGTCGGACTGCAATTCGGTGGACGCCAACTACCGGGTGCTGCAGAACGGGCCCGACCCCTGCACCGACCCGCTCTACACCCTCGATTCCGCCCCCAAGGACAAGACCGGCAAGCCGCGCTACCACCTGTGCCTGACCTTCGACTGGCGCACCGGCGTCTGCTACGACACCACCGCCATGGAGACCCCGTCGAAGGTCGACTGCGCGACGCCCGGCGAGCACATCGTCCAGGCCACCGCGGTGCTGGCCAACGCCACCTCGGGCGTGTCCTGTCCCCGGGACGGCCGCGGCGCGGTCTGGGTGATCTGGCGCAAGCTCGAACTCACCGTGTGTTTCCGCGGCGGCGACAACCCGGGGAACTGACGCGTCAGCGCCGGGTGCCGACGGTGATGACGTCCGGGATCAGCCACGACGGCAGCGGCCGTGCGACCTTGCGCTGATCGACGACCTCGAAACCGGCGTCGGTCAGCAGCTTGCGGGTCTCGCGCGGCGACGGTGCGTGCGCGGGGAAGCGCGGGCTGCGGGTCAACTGCTGGATCGGGCGCGATACCGCACCGGAGGGGTGCATGGTCGCGATGGCGACCAAGCCGCCGGGCGCGAGCACCCGATGGAATTCGCGCAACGCCACGGGATGGTCGAAGAAGTGGAATGCGCTGGTGGTGACCACCGCGTCCAGTTCGCCGTCGTCGAAGGGCAGATGCTCGGCGGCGGAATGCCGCCACTGAACCTCGGTCGAACGGGTGCGGGCCTGATCCAGCATGCCCGCGGAGGCGTCCACGCCGTAGACGGCTTCCGGGTGGAGTTCGCGCTGGATGCGCGCGGTGAGAATGCCGGTGCCGCAGCCGATGTCGGCGATCCGCCGGGACCCGGCGGCCCGCAACTCGGCGACCACCTGATCCTGCGGCGGGCGATAGACGAGCTGCTGGAGGGCGGCGGTGTCATAGGCGCGGGCGACCTTCCCCCAGAACTGCGTCACCACGTGGTTGAAGGCGCGGTTGCCAGTGGTTAGCGAAGTGGTCATAGGTGCTCCTGTCCGGTCTCCATCGAATCAGATTCCGGACTGTCTGGGAAGGTGTGATGGAGTAGCGTCGGGCGCATGAGGATTCGTGGTGCCGTCCTGGAGCAGATCGGGGCATCGACGCCCTTCGCCGACTCGAAGCCGATCACCATCAGTGAGCTGGACCTGGGCGAACCCGGCCCGGGTGAGCTGCTGATCCGGATCGAGGCGGCGGGCCTGTGCCATTCCGACCTGTCCGTGGTGGACGGCAATCGCGTCCGCCCCGTCCCCATGCTGCTGGGCCACGAGGCCGCGGGCCGCATCGAGGCGCTCGGTCCCGGCGACTCCGACCTGCGCGTCGGCCAGCGCGTCATCATGACCTTCCTGCCCCGCTGTGGCGAATGCGCCGGCTGCGCCACCGAGGGCCGCACCCCCTGCGAGGCGGGCAGCCTCGCCAACAATGCGGGCGAACTGCTCTCCGGCGGCAGGCGATTGCTGCGCGGGGGCTCCGAAGTCCATCACCACCTGGGCGTCTCGGCCTTCGCCACGCATGCCGTCGTCGACCGCCACTCGGTGGTCCCCGTCGACGACGACGTCCCGCCCGAGGTCGCCGCGGTCCTGGGCTGCGCCGTCCTCACCGGCGGTGGCGCACTGCTGAATTCGGCCAAGCCCGGCCCGAAGGACCGCATCATGGTGGTCGGCCTCGGCGGCGTCGGCATGGCCGCCGTGCTGGTCGGCGCAGCCCTGCGCGCGAGCACCGGCCAGGAGGTCATCGCCGTGGACACCGTTCCCGAGAAGCTGAAGACCGCAATCGAACTCGGCGCGACCGCTGCCTACACCCCCCGAGAGATCGCCGCCGAGAACATCCAGGCCGAAGCCGTCATCGAGGCCGCCGGCAATATCCGCGCCTTCGAGACCGCGGTAGCCGCCACCGCCCCCGGCGGCGTCACCGTCACCGTCGGCCTTCCCGCCCCCGACGCCCGCGCCAGCGTCTCCCCGTTGGGCCTGGTAGCCCAGGGCCGCACCATTATCGGCAGCTACCTCGGCTCCGCCGTCCCCGCCCGCGACATCCCCGAGTTCGTCCGCATGTGGCGCGAGGGCAAACTCCCCGTCGAACGCCTTGTCTCCGCCCGCATCCGCCTCGACGAAATCAACAGCGCCATGGACGAATTGGCCGCTGGCCACGCCCTGCGCCAGGTCATCGTCTTCGACTGATCTCCCGCCGAAGACCACTGCCGGCCGCCCACCGGACGTCATCCGAGGTGTTGCGGAGTCATCCGCTGGTGCCGCATCCCGCGCAGACCGGACCGGTCGGCGGGCTCCAGGAAGATCAACGAGCCGATGGCTCCAGATTCAGGATCGCGATGTGGTCGGTTTGCGCGATGGCAAGCCGTGTGCCGTCGGGATGCGCGGCGGTCACCGGCGTGGGTTTGCGGGTGACCCCGTAGCTGCGGTCCTTGGTTCCGGCGTCTATGTCCGGCCATTCGGCGATCGTTTCGCCCGATGCGGGGTCGATCAGTCTGGGG
Organism: Nocardia sp. NPDC059764; assembly: GCF_042732555.1. Taxonomy (NCBI): domain Bacteria; kingdom Bacillati; phylum Actinomycetota; class Actinomycetes; order Mycobacteriales; family Nocardiaceae; genus Nocardia; species Nocardia sp. NPDC059764. The sequence goes on along the minus strand of NZ_JBHWHH010000157.1, from coordinate 6,752 downwards.
TGGCCGTACAGGGACACGATGTGCTTACCGCACGCGATCATCGTGCCGGCGGGATGGGTGAGGGGGGAGCGGTGAAGCCAGCGGGCTGAACTGCCGGACCAGATGCCCAGCTGCCCGGGCCCGAGCCCTCCGGAACCCTCCTGATCGTCGTCGTCGTGGAACGGGGCGTCGTCGGACGCCGCGATCGCCACCAGATCGTTGTCGAGCCAGCAGGCGGATTCGACTTCGGCGCAGACCGTTTCGGCTGGGAGTACCCCCCCGCTGTCGAGCACCGTGGGGTCGTTGGGCGCTGCGGCGAGATCGAAGATCATGGCGATGCCGTAGGGATGCCAAACCCAGCCCGTGGCGAGCAGGCGTCGGCCGTCGGGGCTGATCGAGAGGCGTGAGTGGAACACGTCCCGTGGCGTCCGGGGTCCGTCGGTGATGCGCTGTCCGGTCTCGGCATCGTCGATCTGCAATACGTTGTATTGGTCGGGGCAGTGCACGACGACCTCGCGCCCGTCGGGAAGTGCGCCCAGCGCGACAGGGTAGTCGAACTCCTCTGCGTGGTAATAGCTTCGATCGAGTTCGCGGAGCAGCTTCCCGTTGCGCAGTAGGAGTGCTTTGGTGCCGCGCTCGATGTAGAGGACATGAAATCGACCCGATGGCGAGACCACCGCGTGATCGAATGACGAGGGGAACGCGCGAAAGATCGGTGGGGAGTCGTCGGTGCCGTCGGGCGACCAGCGGGTCGGGCCTCGCGAGAAGTCGACCAGATCGTCGCCATCCCATGACAGCGCCGGCACCTGTCGTCCGGTGGTAATACGTTGTGTCTGCATGGATCTCCCCTATGTACCGGTCGCGCCGTCATGGTACCGGGGGCTGGCCGTAGGGCGGCTGGTTGCTGCTCTTGACGTTGGCGATGTTCAGGAACAGGTTGGTGCCCGGGGCTCGGGTGGTGTTCTTGGACAGGGTGAGCGGCAGGCTGCCGTCGGCGTCGTCGCTGGTGCTGCGCGCCTCCGCCAATCCCCACTTCTCGCACAACGATCCGGAGGTGCTGGCCGCCGGCTGGCCCGCCGTCGGCTTGGTCACCTCCGCGCGCGGCCTCGCGCGCTTCTACAGCGACCTCGTGGCGGGGGAGTTTCTGCTGCCGGACGTGCTCGCCCGAGCGGTCGGCGAGCAGGTGCGAGGCCGCGACCGGGTGCCGCTGCTGGAGAGCGCCTACGGCCTCGGCTACGTGCTGCCGTCGGAGAACATGATCCTGCCCGTGTCCGCGGCGGCGACCGCCTTCGGCCATCCCGGCGCGGGCGGTGCGATCGGCCTGGGCGACCTCACCCATCGGGTCGCGATCGCCTGCACCCCGAACCTGCGCCGGGACTGGCTCTCCGGCGACCGCCGCGCCTACAACCTCGTCGACGCGGTCTACAGCGCGCTGTGAGCGCCGCGGAACCGCGTCGAATCGGGTTGCGCTACTTGACGGTGAGGGTGACCGTCTTCGTCTCGGTCTTGGCGGGCAGCTTGGTGGTGTCGACCGCCAGGATCTCGCCGGTGTCCTGAACGCCGTTAGGCAGGATCTTGGCCTCGAGCCCGAATGGCGGCTGGTCGCCGGTGAGCCCCTCGATGCCGAAGTCGCTGTCATTGGAGATGTAGAGGGTCTTGCCGTGGTCGTTGGTGGCCACGCCCTCGATCTTGTCGTGGCCGAAGAACTTGCCGTCGGCGTTGAGGCCGTCCAGCAGCCCGCCCAGGTCGAGGTTGCCGGTCTCGGCGACCGGCGTGATGCCCGCCTTCTTCAGCGCGGCGATGCCGTCGGCGGTGGTGACGGTGCCGACGTAGACCTCGAGCGGCTTGCCGTCGATCAGCAGGCCCTTCTCCGGGTCGTACTGCGTGCCGGGGACTTTGGCGTCCGGGCCGATGTCGGTGGCGCCGGCGATGTCGACGGTCCACAGCTTCTTGTTGGCCTTGGGGGCCTTGTTGCCGTCGCGCTCGTCGACCAGGAAGGTGGTGTTGGACAGCGCGGTGATCTCGGAGATCGCCAGCTTCTCCTTGGGCGACTCGAGCGGCAGCGCGAACTCCTTGACCGCCTTGGTCTTCAGGTCCACGGCGACGATGCGGGTCATCGGGGTCTGCCGGGCATTGGTGACGCCCGGCTCGTTGAGCGCGCTCTGGATGACGCCGACCAGGGTGCTGCCGTCGGGGGTGACGGTCAGGCCCTCCATGCCCTGGTTCGGGGTGCGGAGCGCGAGTTCCTTGGGCAGTCCGCGGCCCGGCGCGAGCCGCTCCAGCTCCGCGCCCTTGGCGTCGAAATGCACCATGAACGGGCCGTATTCGTCGGAGATCCAGAAGGTGCCGTCGGCGAGCGCGACCAGGCCCTCGCTGTCGATGCCGTGATCGGTGGGCGGCAGCACCTTGCCGGTCAGGTCCTTCATGGTCTCGCCGGTGGTGGCGGAGGTGTCGACCAGGCCGTTGAAGGGCTGTCCGGTCGGGTTCTTCAGCGGGATGGTGGATTCCACCACGGCCTTGTTGCCGACCAGCTTGAACTTGGCGATCTGCGGGGTGAAGTCCGGGACCGGCGCGATCTTCTCGTTCTTGCCCTTGCCGTCCACGTTCGGGCCGCGGTCGGTGAGCCCGTAGAACTCGTCGGTGGAGCCCGGGACCGGGGTGAAGGCGGAGCCGTAGGCGCTGGCCTGCACGGGAACTCCGCCGAATTCGCCGATCGGCGGGACGTCGGTGGTGTACAGGCGGACCGCGTCGGTGGTGGTGACGGTGAGGGAGTCCGAACCGGTGTACCCGGCCGCGGGGGTGTACACCAGCGCGCCGTCCAGGCGCCGGCTCAGGGTGCCGTGTTGCGGGTCGGCGACCGCGACGGCGGCGTGGCCCCCGGTCTTGTCCAGCAGCTGGTCCAGCGAGATCACCAGCGGCTGACCGGCCGTGGCGGTGAAGTCGGCGGAGTCGGATCCGGAGGAGCACGCGGCGGTGACGGCGGCTGCGCCGACGACGGCGGCGACGGCGACCCGGCGGGTAACGGGGCGAATTCTCACCAGTGATGCCTATAGGTCCGATCCGACGCCGGGTTGGCCGTCACCTGAACACCTTCCGCCGAGCTCGTGAACCGGCCGCGCGTCAGGATCGGGTCTGCTGCGGCTCCCAGCCCGGCGGGGCGAAGATGTAGCCGAGCTTGTCGCGCCAGTTCGAGGTGCTCCGCACGTCGCGCACGATCTTGGCGTATTCGCCGTACTGCAGTGTCAGCAGATTGTAGGTGCCCACCGGCTTGGTGAGACCGTAGGTGGGACGCTGGATCTCGGGTTCGAAGGTGCCGAACATGCGGTCCCAGATGATGAGCATCCCGGCGTAGTTCTTGTCCAGGTACTGCGCGTCGCTGCCGTGGTGCACGCGGTGGTGCGACGGGGTGTTGAAGACGAGTTCGACCGGGCCCCAGAGCTTTCCGACGGACTCGGTGTGGGTGAAGAACTGGTAGATCAGGTTGATCGTGAAGGCGATGTAGATCGTCCAGGGCGTGAAGCCCAGCAGCGGCAGCGGAGCCCAGAAGATGGCCTCGGTCCACGGATTCCACTTCTGCCGCAGGGCGGTCCCGAAGTTGAAGTACTCGCTGGAGTGGTGCGCCTGGTGCGCCGCCCAGCCGATCCGCACCCGGTGCACGAAGCGGTGGTTCCAGTAGAACGCGAAGTCGAGGACGAGCAGCAGCAGCGCCCAGCTCCACCACACATCGGTGGGGAGGTGCCAGGGCGCGACGTAGGTCCACAGGAAGACGAACAGCACCAGCGTGCCCGCCTTGAAGAGCGCGCTCGACACCAGCGAACCCACGCCCATGCTCAGGCTGGTCCGGGTGTCGCGGGCCAGGTATCCGGTGGCGTCGTGATCGTCGCGCAGGGCCAGCGCCTCGGCGCCGATGGACAGTAGAAAGACGGGGACCGCGTACAGCAGCGGTGTGTTGATCTCATGCCAGACCTGCGAAAGCATCGAACCTCCTCGAATTGCCCAATTCGTAAGTTACCAATTGGTCAATTCGAGGACAAGAGGCCGATTCGGACATCTCGGGTTGGCTGGGTCAGGTGAGGGCGGAGAACAGCCGGCTGCTGCGCGCGACCATGGCCTCGGCGGTCTCGCCGGGGTGGCTCAACCACCAGTCCACGAGCGCGGCGACCACGCCGGTCCAGACCGCGCGCAGCGCCGACAGATCCTGCGGATCGGTCAGGCCGTGCAGCGACACGAACGCCGACACCCCCCGATCGGCCTGCGCCGAGATGCGGGCGCGCGCGGCCAGCGCCGCCTCGGCCGCGGGGCCCTCGTCCGGATGCGACTGGTCCTGCACGACCTTCCAGTCGTGCGGGCGCGGCTCCAGGACCGTGAAGATCGCGGCCAGCGTGCGTTCGGCCATATCGAGTGAGGCCGGCCCGGTGAAGGCCGCGTCGATGGCGTCCCCGAGCACCGCCGAGGCGCGCTGCACGCAGGCCACGTACAGCCCGTCCTTGGAGCCGAAGTAGCCGTACACCAACGGTTTCGACACCCCGGCCGCCGCCGCCACCGACGCGGGGGACAGGCCCGCGTAGCCGACCCGGGCGATCTCCGCGGCGGCCACGTCGAGAATCTGCGCCTCGCGTTCGGCGCGCGGGACGCCCTTGGTTCCGGCTGTGGATCGCACCCCCGAAAATTACCACTCGGTCAATTCGACCGGCCCGTGGTCACCGGCCTGTGGTCCCGGTGATTCGCCGACCCGATAGGCTCGACGGGTTCCAGATCGGTCATAGCGAAGGAGACCAGGTGGCCACGAACCGGATCCGGGTGGGTGTGCTCGGGGCGCGCGGCAAGGTCGGGCAGTCCATCTGCGCGGGCGTCGAGGCGGCCGCGGATCTGGAGCTGGTGGCGCAGGTCGACAAGGGCGACTCGCTGGAGGCCTTCACCGCCGCCGGGACCGAGGTCGTGGTCGACTTCACCCACCCCGACGTGGTGATGCCGAATCTGAAGTGGCTGGTGGAGAACGGCATTCACGCCGTCGTCGGCACCACCGGCTTCGACGCCGACCGGCTCGAGCAGGTCAAGGGCTGGCTCGCCGCCAAGCCCGAGGTCGGCGTGCTGATCGCCCCCAACTTCGCCATCGGCGCGGTGCTGAGCATGCGGTTCGCCGAGCAGGCCGCCCGCTTCTTCGACTCGGTCGAGGTCATCGAGCTGCACCACCCGAACAAGGCCGACGCGCCCTCGGGCACCGCTTTCCGGACCGCCGCGCTGATCGCCGCCGCCCGGGAGAAGGCCGGTGTCGGCCGCAGCCCCGACGCCACCAGCCAGGAGCTGGAGGGCGCGCGCGGCGCGGACGTGGACGGCGTGCGGGTGCACTCGGTGCGGCTGGCCGGACTGGTCGCCCACCAGGAGGTGCTGTTCGGCACCCAGGGCGAGACCCTCACCATCCGCCACGACTCGCTCGACCGCACGTCCTTCGTGCCGGGCGTGCTGCTGGGCGTGCGCAAGACCCCGCTGCGTCCCGGCCTGACCGTGGGCATCGACCCGCTGCTCGACCTGTGAGCGCGCCGGGGGCGAACAACGGCCGCGAGGTCTTCAAGCGGGTCGGCTTCATCGCGGCCCTGGTGCTGGTCCTCGGGTTCTACTTCGTGCTGCTGGGCCGGATCGCGTTCAGCCTCATCGGTTCCGGCGAGCCCGCCGCCATCGGCCTCGGCCTGGGCGTGCTCATCCTGCCGCTGCTGGGGGTGTGGATCGTGGGCACCAGCGTCCGCGCCGCGTTCGCCCACCAGCATCTGGCCCGGCGCATGCACGAGGAGGGCGGCGAGCTCGATGTCTCCGACCTGCCGCGCCGTCCCTCCGGCCGCATCGAGAAGGCCGCCGCCGATGAGCTTTTCGAGCAGGTGAAGGCCGAATTCGAAGCGGACCCGCAGAACTGGCGCACCAGCTACCGCGCGGCCCGCGCCTACGACTATGCCGGAGACCGCACCCGGGCGCGCGAAATGATGAAGCGCGCAGTCGATTTGGAGCGCGCCGAGCGCACCGGCTCCCGATAGCCAGTGTTTCGCAGGAAACCTGCCGGTAGGTTGCGACCGGAGTAAAGTCCGCCGGGTGAGGTTCACGGTGGGTTACGCGCTGGCCATCGCCTGCGCGACGATGGGGTCACCTGCGGCGGTATCGGCGGTGGCGCGCGCGGACACCGCGCCGTCCTGTATCGAGTCGGAGAACGACTACAAGCTCGAATGGCAGCTCAGCTGGTCGATCTATGAAGCCGAGCAGCAGAATCCGGCCGACGCGCGGGCGGTGCGCGAGGTGGATCTGCCGATCACCATCGACGCCCCGCTGGACAAGGTGTGGTCGGTGTACACCGACTTTCGCAGCGGCCTGGGCCGCCACTCCTTCCTCGAGGACATCATCGTCCACCGCACCTGCGACGAGGACGGCGTGCGCGTCACCGATTTCACCGCGCTGGAAGACATTCCGATGGGGCCGATCACCTTCCCCGGCCACACCCAGGCCGAGCAGCGCCTGTACCCGGACCAGAACTACTACACCTCCGACACCTGGGACATCCCCAATGTCACCACCCACCAGGTGGTCACCTTCACCGACAACGGGGACGGCACCACCACGGTCAACGAGCACCTGACCTTCGTCGCCGATCAGCCGCTCATCGACTTCACCGCGGACAACGGCGTGGCCGCGCACCTCGCCTCCCAGGAAGCGGTGAAGGCCGATATCGAGAACGGCACGCTCTGAGCGGTTTTCGCGTGACGAACCGAATGCGGCCCGGAACCTGATGG